>JBDLIZ010000334.1:0-6326 GCA_039714615.1 Pseudomonadota bacterium
CATCCTTAGCCGCCGCACTACCTATTTCACCCACGGCCCATACAGCCGCCTTCTGCACAGACGCTTTCTCATCGCCTAATCGCTCGGCCAGGGCGGCGAGAATCCCATCCGTAGCCGCCGCACTACCTATTTCACCCACGGCTCGAATAGCCGCCCATCGCACGGCCGCTTCCCCATCACCCAAGTACTTGGCAAGGGCCCCCAGAAACTCTTTATTGACCGCCTTACTTCCTATTTCACCTACGACCCGAGCAGCCGCCCTCCGCACGGACGCTTCCCCATCGCACAAGCATTCGGCTAGGGCGGTGACAAATTCCTTCGTGGCTGCCGATCTTACAAGGTGTCCTATCGCCTTGATCGCCGTTTCCCCCTCTTTGTCTGGGGTGCCTAACCTCTGTACGAGCCAGTTCTGGAGTGGCTTATCCTCTATCCGTCCATTGACTTGAGCCAGGGCAGGACAAGCCCGGGCTAGGTGCGGGACCGCAGCTTCTGTGTCGTTCATCTCATGCTCCCACCAGCAAAAGAAGGCAACGTCGGTAATGTGGTCGATAATCTCGGCGTGGGTTTGACGGTATCCCTCCGACAGCTCTGGCAAACAAAGAGCGGCCAGGGCCAGACGGTGGCGGAAATAGTCATCTTTCTTCTCATCGGCCAGTAGTTCCAATAATGGCGCAGGGTCCTTCAACTGACCAGTCAATAGCACGATAACCTCCTGCCAACGCGGGTCCCAAGCCTTGCGGTCCACCCACTCATATATGGTTCGCGTGATGCCCGCGACCGTAAGCTCTTCCTGCATGCCCCGCTCATTCACCAGTCTCGCTAACGCGCCGGCAGCCAGGAATTCCTGCAGCGTCAGATACAGAAAGAAAAACCCATGTTCAGGTGTACCGCGCAGAAGGCCGCTGTTTTGTATCAAGTCTTCCCTGATTGGGTCTGCCAAAGAGGCAGGGTATTTCACCTCAATTGATCGCTCGAGCGCCTCTGCTAACTCACCTGAAGTAAACGTCAATGTGTTCTTACCTTTCGCAAAGAGACTCAGGGCAATCTGCTCGACGATGACCCGCTTGCGGTAAAAGTCCGGTTTTACCCCGGGATAGGGCACCTCTACACGGTTGGGATAGCGATCCAACAGTTTATTAACAGCCCGCTCATACAGCGCCGAGTGGGTGGCGGGTAGCTTCACGCCTTGGGGGTCATCCACCACGAAGCAGATGATGGACAACAATAAAGGGTTGGCCACCAGGGGATGTAGTTGCGGCATCTGGCTGAGTTGGTCGATCAGGGCCTCAGGGGAAAAATACACCGGTTGCTCGGCAGGGAAAGCGCGGATATAGGCATCGCGCTGAACCTCGTCTAGCCCCGCCAGGGTGAATACAGCAAAGTCGGGGCCCAGGGACTGGTACCGCTGGTAACTTACCGTGCGACAGCTGAGCACGGTGGGACAGGCCGTGAAAGTGCTCAGGGTGGTTGTCAGTGTCGCGGTGAACGCCGGATCGTCGTCAAGCTCATCCAGCCCGTCCAGGAGCACCAGGACGTCACCCCGGTGCAGCCAGTGGCGCCACTGCTCCGCTGTGGGCGAATGTTTCTGGTCCCGATAGTGTTGGCTCAGATAATCGGCAAGTCCTGTCTTGGAGTGCTTTCTCAGCCAGGCCTCCCAGTCGTGCAACCGCACCCGGGTGGGAAGCAAGGGCCGGTCGTTCCACTTCAGCTGCTGGTTCACTGCAAGCCACGCCAGGTATTGCATCACCGTGGTCTTGCCGCTGCCAGGCGGGCCGAGAATGACCAGGCGGGGTATCGTGGTCTTGGCATCCTTGACAACCTTCGAGTAGTCCTCGAAGGCCTCCGTCAGCGCTACTCGCTCATACTGTTTGTGTTCTTCCCGTACTTGTTCTTCCCAGCGCAGGATGTCTACCTGCCGTAAGGCACCCTCCTCGGAGTGATCCCCGCTGTCGGCGCTACGAGGCAGCTGTTCCTCTTTGATCTCCTGCAACAGCGGCAAAACCTGGTAATGTTGCTCTAGCGGCACCGGCGTTCGACCCAGTAGATCCATAGTGGCGCATGATTTTCGTTCGGACTGACGCACGGACTGGTATGGCGCGGCCTGAACATGCAGTTGGCCAATGGCATCGGCAACACTTTCTGCCCGGATCACCCGCAACGGCTCGGCATCCTCCCTGAGATATTCCTCGGGAACACCCTTCTGACCCTCCGCGACCACAACGATGCGCAGCAAGCCCCGCCTTGCTAGTTCAATCGCCGCCTGCTGACCTAGCTTCTCCCACAGCCCGCCTATGGGGCTCAGTTTGCCGTCGGGACCCAACGCGGCGGTGATCGCAACGTTTTTCAGCTCCAGTGCCGCCAGAAGATCTCGACTCAGCGTCTCTGAGGTACCGTGATCCATGATTGTAGATTCAAGGGTGACCATCAGGATGGACTTTATTCCCCGGCAAAGAGCTTGGCGAGGCCCACCGCGAACGCTGCCCCTGCCGAGTTCCCACACAGTCGGGCACCAACGGATTTGCCGTCCCGGCGTTCAATGGACCAGCGCACATCACAGTCTTTCGGCCACAGACCCTCACTTCGTACATAACGGCAAGCGTCCTCTTCTGCGTCTCGAAAGTCAGGATCTCGTGAGACAAAGGCAAGCCTTGGCTCCGGATAAAGCGCGCCGTCCCTGGTATTCATCCGCGCGAGCGTGAGCGTTGCCATCACACCTCGTTGGCGCCCGTCTGCGTGCGTTTCGACCAAGGACAGCATGACCGCTTGTTGGTGTTCGGCCGGTCGTGGTTCCTCGTGCTGAAACTCGTACATCAGGTCCCGCAGAAAGCCCAGCGGTAAACCCGTCTCTTCCCTTATCGGCAATAACACTTCGTTCGCAACCTCTTCAGATGAATTGCCACCAAGCTGCCGCGTGAAGAGTGCGCAGTGTAAATGGGCCCTGAACAGAGGCTTCAGTTCATCACCGCCCAGGCTTAGAATGGTTTCGATTGATGCATTGGGTGTGTCAAGCCATTCCTTGAGTATCGACTGATCCGCTTCGGCACAGGCTCGGAAGAATCCTCTTTGCGTCGAATCCGTCAGTTCATGGCGATAATGCTGGCGCTTAAGCCTCGTCGCCCATTGGGTAGCCGGTTGTTCTTGTTTCCGTTCATCCCACCAAAGCGGTCGGCGCCCTAGTTTTTCGGGTGCGTCACAGTAAAACTTAATCTCAGCCCAGGACAGCGGATCCGACCAGATCTCTTGTAATTCTTCTAAGGATTCGAAGGGTTTTTGAGGCATACGAGTTCTCGGCGAGAGTTGGAATCACAGAGCACTATTCGGAAACAAGACGGTGAGCAAACTCAACGATCGCCTCTGGGCCTACCGCCCCTTCCCAGGTCCCCAGCCACAGTTGTTCGGCTGGAATCCGTTGCAGTATGACCCGATCGCTCACCAAAATATCGCCGGTCTCAGGGGCCACGAAACAAAATTCCACCCGTGCGCCTTCGTGGCGCGGGTTCGCCGTCTCGAAATCAACCCGTACGCCGATCTCGCTGGGGCTTAACGTCGCTGTCAAATCCTCGGAGCGATACACGGTACGCGGCCGGTCCAGCGGTTTATCAAGTGGCCGCTCGGGTGGCGAATCCGCTGCAAGTGTGTGTTCTGCTCGTTTGCTGCGGAGTATCTGATACGGTTGTTGGGTGCGATGATAAGCGAAAACCGAATAGCCGGCGGGTTCTAGACCCTGCAGGCTTGCTTGCCCCCGTTTGAGCAGCGGGAACAGCGAGACAGGGTGGCGATTCGACCCCTTCTGCTGGACAATAATGCGCAGTGTACTCCAGTCCACCCGCCTGTGCGCGTAGGCATAGCAGGTCACCAGTACCCGAATACTGTTCTGGCCGGATGACATTGTTGGTGTGACATTGACAAGGACATGTTTGCCCTCGGCTGAAGTGCCACTGTGTGCATCAAACTGCAGTTTGGCCAACAGATGGACGGCTTCTTCCACGACTTCGTATCCGGGATTATCCTGAATCGATGACTCACGTTTCATATATCAAGTCTCCCGCTATGGATTATCGGGCCCCGGGACGACGGTGAGGTGCGGCAAATTCTACATTCTCATCAGCGCCAGATACCGAGAGTTCAGGGTTATTTTCGTCCAGCATTTCAACCCAAGTACGTACATAGCCCCAGGTTATTCTGCTGCCGTCCAGGTGCCCACCTGGCGGATGTTTTTCAATGGCCCTATAAGGACACCAGCATAGTTCGGTTAACTCGTGCTTGCACTTTGGGCAATCATGCCCGCTCCGCTTTTTATTAAGCTCACGTACGCGGCCTAATAGAGTTGCCTTCTTTTCAAAGATTTTCATCATTTCACCTTCGATGAAAAGATGGTGACCACAGTTTCCGCACCTCATCAACTTTTTCATGGCCACTTTCTCTAGGGGTGCTATGTATAGTTTGTTACATGAAGAACATCTCCACCCTTCTTGCTGTTTCCACAATGGAACAGAAGTGCCATCGGTGATCAGGCCTCCTTCGGTTTTACGCTCTGTCGTCGGCGTAACAGGGTGCCCCGTCCGACAATGCCGATCTCCCTCCAAATATTCGTCACCACACTCCCGGCAGACCCGATACCAGCGTTCAGCGATGCGCAACCGCCCCGTGAACCCCTCCCGCGCCCACAAGGCGCCTAACATGCTTTGTTGCAGGAATGAATTAGCTCGAATTCTAAGTTGGGGTCCCTTGACAGCCGATGCAATAAAATTGGTGAGGAAACGGGTTGGACCCTCTGGTGACCAAGCGGCCAAGCGATGTTTCTGATGACAGTGTTTCCAGCCGCAGGTGCATTCCCAAACTTCAAAGGAAGCAGGGCCTTCGATGACTGCCGACTGACCAGGTTTAAGAGGCAACTCACGAGCCTTGAGCCCGTTATTGAAGGACACTTTAGGGCGGGTTCCCCCGTCCCTTGACTCGACAACAATTTTTGCACCCGATAGTAAAGGGATGGGTGGCCTACCGTCTTTGGATATCAGGGCACCCCGGCGCGCTCCTTTGTATGTATATACCGCCTTAGACCCTGGGGGGAGATCGGTCTCGACTCGCCCCGCAATAGTGATCCTAGAGTTTATCTCCCCACTTTCAATCCTGAGGGCCTTGTCGGGATCCACATCGATATGGCTCAGGGGCTTTAGCAACCGAATCGCAAGAATGGCCGCATCGTAACTCGGTTCCGGGAACTCAATGCCCACCTGCTGCTCTTCAAGCTGGTTATACGCATCCTGCACAGAATGCGCGATGACCCTTGTCAGCGCGACACGCGCTCCCTCCCATTGGCCGTTCCAGCCCTCGGTAGGACTATTTATGTTCCTCGCCCAGCCACACCCATAGGCCGTAACCAAACCCAGAATACACTTCCTCCTTGCTTCGGTCTTCCAACGCTGCTGATTAACCTGCCTAAAGCGCTCAAATAAATCCGCCCGCATATCACTAGGTGGAAAACCGGTCCGTGGCCCCAACCAACCCATCGCCGCTACCATCTCAAGCTCGTGTGGCGCGTTCCCTTGCCTCCTCTGCAGCTCGACATTTTTGCTTACAGTTTGCACTAGCGGCTCGAAATCCCTTAGCTCAAGCGGGTTGTCTTGTAGCTGATGGCCAGGGGCTTCGCTCACTGCACGCACCATATCGCAGATGAGCTGCGCCTGCTCGTCGTGCATATTGTGTGGCTCTCGTTTTCTGGTTGCTCGATGACGAGAAGAATACGCTATGGGCTCTGGGCTTACAAACCCACCTCGGGAGGTCGTCTGGGGGGGTATGCGGCTGGGACGGCTGGCGGCAGACGAAGGTTCTAGCCGAGGCAACAAAATCCGGCCGGTTGCTAGCCACGGTGTGATGCAAATCCTGGGTCCCCCCTCATTCAACTCAAGTAGGCCCGCGTTGCCACAGACATTACGGGGTAGGTAATAATCTGGCCCTTCATTACGGCCACCAAAGAACAGTGTCTTATTCTTCAACGGTCGGGCCCTCCCTCAGCCATACCCGGCGAATCGTGATGTTGATGCGGCCGCCATCCGGAACGACGCCGGAGGAGCCCGACTGGATACCATCAACGCCGTGGTAATAGCAACGCGAGCGCCCGGCCAAGACGATCGCGTCGCCACTTTGAAGCAGCATCGGCACCACGGCAGTGACCTCACTCACCGACGCCACAAGTTCCTTTTGCTCGGAAACATAGCCTTCAGCCTCTTTGCCCACGGCCTCTTTTAGGCAGGACATATCTGCACCACCACTCATTATCACTTCAACTCCTGTTCGCTTGGATATTGCGCGGACCGGGATCAACT
>JBDLIZ010000335.1:0-6311 GCA_039714615.1 Pseudomonadota bacterium
GTTGTCGAGGCGCAGCGTGAGTTGCTTAACGCTGATCTTGGCCAGCGATTCCTTTTCCATCGCACTAGTGGGGCACAAGGACGTCAATCGCGCCGGGCCAGATCTGCGCTTCAATCGGTGTCTCCCCTAAAGGCTCGCCATCTCCCTGAACGGGTATTGGTTCAGCGGCAAACAGAAGGATGGAGTGGTTGGCATGCCAGTAGCGCAAGTTCCTTTCGCGTCGCGGCCGGTCAGGCACCATCGCATCCCAGACCGCCAGAATGATATCCAGCAGGTTTCTGGCCCGAAGGATGCAGATGTCGATTTGACCATCGTCCGGGCGAATATGGCTGCCCCAGCGCAAAGGACCGGTTATCGTTGCTACGTTCGTTAACAGCACGTCGGTCGCTCGAACCCGTTTTCTCTGCCCATCGGCGACAATCGTAAACGTGTGCGGCTGTAGGCCGGCCAGTACTTTGAGAACCGTCCAAACGTAGGCCAGAGGACCCAACTGCCGTTTCCTTTTTGGAGTCGTACGCTTAATGGTCATCGCGTTAATGCCTGCGCCAATGGAAAGGACGAAGAAGCGGGCGCCGGCCTGAAGCGCATCGATGGACCTGGTTGCCGGATTGCCAGCCAGCATCTGGCAGGCTCTTCCGACATCAAGCGGGATTCCTAACTCCTGTGCCAACACGTTGCCGGTCCCTGTAGGGATAATGCCCAGGGGAACAGATGTGTTGACCAGGCCATCAACGACGGCCGAGACGGTGCCGTCGCCGCCCGCCGCGAAAACCATTTCTGCTCCCTCCTTCACGGCTTCCCTGACCAGGTCCGGTAGGGGCTCATCGCCGGTTGTTTCGTAGACCTCCAGCCGCCAGTCGCGGTCGCGCGCTATTTGATTCAGGGATTTCATGATTGAGCCAGCGTGAGCCCTGCCGGCCGCCGGATTTGCTACCACAAATACACGCATCAGCAGATTCAAAGATCAAGTGTTTCACTGTTCTTACGTAGCAATATCTCTATCTTATCGCAATAGCACGGGAAAGTGGATGCTAAAGATCGCTGGCGTGTCCCCTAAAAAGCGATCGACCGGGCTCATGGGGGATGAGTCCGGTCGATCTTAACCCTTGCACAGAACAGGAGGAATCACACCGTTGGTTCGAAAAGTTCGGCGCCTACATCGCGATAGGCCCACTTGCATGGTAGGCCGGCGAGATTACAAGCAACTCCCAGGGAACACTTACGGGCGGTCACTCTGTAACCCGGAAAGTCCGGCATGACTTCGGCCGGATAGATCCGGCGTTCCATCATCGTTACATCGGTCTCTGCCCTTTCGCACCATTTGGCGCTTGTGGTAACCCAGGCGTTGTACGCCATGCCTTCTCCGATCATTTCAATACCAATCGTTGTGGTACCTAGCATAAGCTTCTTGGGCATTTACTTCCAGTGCCATATGTCATGCTCTGACCTATGACAATCATCACGCAATGAGACTATGGATCGGGTCCACGAACAACCTGTCAGACAGCGAGCGGTAGTTCGCGATAAGCCGCCAATTCATCCCACTCGTCGGACAGGTAAGCAGCTCGTGCTTTAGCGACTTTTCGGGCACTATCTTCATTCCAGATAGCACCGGCCACCTTCATGCGCATCGTGCCAATTTGCTTCGCTGCGCTCTCAATCGTGCCTGACCCGATCTGATAGCCTTGCCGACGGTAGGTTGGATAATCCATGCGCTCCCGATTCTGGTCAAAGTAACGGGCGGCCACGAAGGCTGGGTCAGAGCTGTCTTCAGTGCGGGCCAGGTTCAGGCAATCCTTGATGACCTCATCAACCTTGCCATCCCACAAGGCTTGTTTGGCCTGCTTCAGCCAGGCAATTTGGGATTCCTCTGTTGAATAGACCGCCCTGGCCACGGGCATGAGATACTCTGTGGCATGAAACCAGTCCAGGATCTGCACCGCCTTGGGAAAATCTTTCTCGACCAGGTTCCATATCCATTCGGCTCCATCTCCCAACATGATCAGTTCTACTGCCAGCTGGGCATGATGTTGGACACCCGTCGACCACATGAGGGAGCCAAATTCAGAAGCGGGACAGATATCGACGTAATAGTGGATGTTCTCGGCCTGGATGCGCCATTGGTCGTCCGGTGTCTTGGGTGGTTTGCCTCGGGCCTCAAACCAGGCCCCAACTTTCAGGTCGCGCCAGGGGCATTCCTCCTCCCCGCCTCGAGTGTGAACCTTGCAGGCGTCGACAGCCCCATACAAACGTAAGGGTTTTTGTTCTTCACGTTTTCGCCGTAGCAGTTCCTCTTGGTCAAAGGCCGTCGCTTGCCATCCTTCTTCTCGCCACATGGCCACCGCACCATAGGCTTGTGTCGCCTTGTCCAGTGTTTGGTCACTCAGCGAGAGCAGGGTCAAGGCCTCGAATAGGTCTCGCCCTTTACCGAATGGCAAAAGCGCGCCTGTCATTGCTGCTAGTCGTTCCAGTTCGGCGCTGATGGCATTTGGTCTTAGTCCCAATCGCTCGTCCAGTGGGAAGTAACCACGGTGACATGCGGAGCACAGATAATAGGCTCGTTTGACCCCCATACTTCCGAAGAGTGTCCTTAGCCGAGCCGACCGTCGGCGTACGTAAGGTATCACTTGACCACAGCTGGGACAGGAAATCTCCGGCTCAGGATGAGGCTTCTCTTCCGCATCCACTACCAGGGCTATTGCCTGCCGCCCAATTTCCTGCACAAGAAGACGGGTGACTTTCTCAACATCGCTCAACGTATATTCGGTGCTTAACTCCTGCTGAATCTGTTCGGCTAGCGCCTCGGAAATCTTCGTGATATTGTTCATTAAAGGCCTCCTGGGTTCTTGAGTTGGATATCAAACCTCAAGCATAATCCAGTAGGCCTTTTTTCAAAACTCGCTGACAACTTGTTCGTGGACCCCCTGGCACATAGTCCCTAGACAGAAATTTCTGGCTGGGATATACTAGCCGGGAATTAATTAGTTATGAGTGCCCCGCATCTGCGGGGCTGTTTATTCTTTACTAGTAGGGCATCCATTAAGTGATGCTAACTTTTAAGGGACCTCCCAAGCTGGAATAATTGGTTTAGCAAAAAGCCAAAACCAGCTTAGAGGAGGTCCCAAAACGACAGTATACGTTCGAACCTTTCAAAATCAAGAATATGAGTTGCTGCAAGCCATTCAGAAGGCAAGCAGTGCGCCAGTACAGTTGGTGCAGCGAGCCCAGATCATTTTGCAGTCGGCGAAGCGCCAGAAGCCGGGCGAGATCGCGCCAAGCGTTGGTTTGAGTGTGGGCAGCATTCGGACCCGGGTCAAGCGATTCAATAGCCAGGGTCTGTTGGGATTGTTCGACGAGCCGCGCAGCGGACGGCCACGAGAGTACACGGCTGAGCAAGCCCTGCAAGTAACGAAAATCGCCACCACGCCGCCGGGCAAGTTGGAGGTGCCGATCAACACCTGGTCGTTGTCGCATCTGCGACGCTACCTGAAAGAGAAAACCGAGGTGGGCAAGCTGTGTCGCGAAACTATTCGCTCTATCCTGAACGAGCAAGGCATTAGCCTTCAGCAGGCGCAACGCTGGCAGGACTCGTCCGACCCAGAGCTGGGCAGTAAAACCAAGGCAATTATCGATGGCTACATTAATCCGCCCGAAAACACCATCCTCTTGTGCTTTGACCAGAAGGGGCCGGTGCAGTTCAAGCAACACGGCGGTCGCTATTATCGCCCACGCAAGAAACCAGCCCGGGTGCCCGACGAGTATCAGCGCCATGGCACAGGCTATCTGTTGGCCGCTCTGAATCCCCATACAGGTCAGGCTTGGGGGCGTTGCTTCAGCAAATACAATTCGGGGACTGTTATTTGGTTTCTGGGCTGGCTGCTCAGGCAACTGCCGGATGAGGTGCAAATCATCATTATCTGGGACAATGCCAGCCCTCATAGCAAGGCAGTCAAACGTTGGCTTCGAAAACACTTTGACCAACGCGTTCGCTGGTTGCACACGCCCAAAAAAGCGGCCTGGCTCAATCTGATTGAAGCCTGGATGTCGATGTTTGAGCGAGACGTGATGAGAAACAGTCATTTCGAATCTTTGGCCGCCTTTCATCGGGCGGTGAAAAGCTATTTGGATTACTACAATGCCCAATGCCACCCATTTCGCTGGGGACGCAAGCGAGACAAGCGCCTTTTCCTTGTAGCTCCCTTGCGGCGCACCATTCTATGGGGCCGGGCTTGTGGTGCGGCACTATCAACGCGACTTGCGCGGCCGTTAGCAAAAGTCGTCATTACTTAATGGACGAGGTACTAGCAGGACGGGCAGGGCGAGCATTAGTGGACACTGAAGGGCACGTTATCATACTTGAGCCAGATCGTTTTTTTGAAACACAAGAAGAAAAAAACGCGTTTTTCAATCCAAGAGTCTCCGCACTAGAGCCCGTGGAAAGCGTTTTTCTACAGCTCATCAAGTTGCTGGAGGGACGCTACCGACAATTATTGAGCTTTGATTATCAATCCGATCCGTTTCGAAATGTTCCCGCTGCGGAATGTGTCAACGATATTGAGACACTCATTTCGATAAATTAGTGAGCAATTCTCCGCTCACCGTGGGCTGATGGATATGTGGATAACTGCACACTGCCCAGTTACCCACATACCCACAGCCCCTACTGCTGCGACGGCCCATCCTGTTCATCAGAGTGCGGTGGATTAATCCAAACCGCCGTCGGTACTTTTGGCGGATTGGGCAGACCCTTAACAAATCGTTCCGGATGGACTTCATAAGCTACTTTGAGGGTAACTTGCCGTTGTGCCGTCAACGCTGCAGCTTGGCCATAATGGACAGCTGTCGGCGTCATCAAACCAAGCCGACTGTGATGATGTTCTTCGTTGTACCAGTGGAAGAAAGCGTGCGCCCAGCGGCGGGCGTCGGTGATGCTGCCAAAGCGGGCTGGATAATCGGGCCGATACTTCATCGTCTTGAACTGCGCCTCGGAAAAGGGATTGTCATTGGGTGTATGGGGTCGGGCATGACTCTTGCTAACACCGAGGTCAATCAGCAGTTGGGCAACCGTTTTGGAGATCATCGGCGAGCCGCGGTCAGCATGCAAAGTCAATTGCTGGCGGTCAACTCCCTGCTCGCGATAGCTTTCGGCAATGAGTTGTTCGGCCAGGTCACCTGATTCATGTTCGGCAATCATCCAACCGACCACATAGCGGCTGAAGACATCGAGAACGACATAGAGATAGAAGAGCTGCCAGGTAACCGCTCCTCTGAGCTTGGTGATGTCCCAGGACCACAGTTCGTTGGGTCTGGTCGCCAAGAGCTCCGGCTTACTGTAGGCAGGATGCCGGCGCTGGTTCCTGCGCTCACGCACCTCATCGTATTCGTGCAGAATACGATACATCGTGCTGATCGAGCAGTGGTAAGTGCCTTCATCCAACAGAGTAGCGTATACCTGGTGTGGTGAACTGTCCTGAAAACGTTCGCCGTTGAGCAAATCGCGCACTTTCGCCTTTTCCGACACGCTCAGTGCTCTGGCCGGGGTCGGCCGGACCCACTGTTTCCTCGTCGATCGCGGCTGGCGAGAACGATAGAGGCTGCTTCGTGGATACCCCAGAGCGTCACAGGCTCGGGTCACCGCTACACTCGCGGCCAATGCTTCCGTCGTCTGAATCATCAACTCTCGCCCTCGCCGCCGGTCAGCGTCTGTTCTAAGGCTTCGGCAAGCTTTTTTTGCGCACCGATGATGAGTTCAGCCTGCGCCAGTTGCCGTTGCAGGCCTTCATTCTCTCGCCGCAGCGCAGCGATTTCGACATCTTTGGCCTCCTGACTGGCTTTGCGGCCCCGCTTCTTGGGAGCCATCGCTTGCAGCCCGCCGGCTTCCCGCTGTCGCCGCCATGTGGCGAGTTGCGAGGAGTACAGGCCTTCGCGGCGCAGCAAGGCGCCTATCTGGCCACGCTCGGCGCATTGGTCAGCTTCTTCTACAATGCCCAGTTTGTAGGCTGCACTAAAGGTGCGCCGTGTCGCCCGCGCCACAACTTCCGGCTCGGGATGCCTGCCTGGCTCAGAGCCATTCGGACTGAAAGTGGGTGATGGATTGTGAGACATATTGTCCTCCTCCGCCTTCTGAATTCTACACTAATTTCTAAGGTCGGAGTGTCTCATTCTATGTTGACACAGAAGGCTTTCCGTTCACGAGACCTTCCCTAATTAAAAGAGGCTCTTTCCTTTTATTGAGCCTCTCCAAATGCTTGTATTCGTAGTCACTTTGACTGTCCAATTGAATAACACTTTCATCGAAAATCCCATGTAGT
>JBDLIZ010000336.1:0-6307 GCA_039714615.1 Pseudomonadota bacterium
TAGTCGGCCTAGGACACCGGGTTTTCATCCCGGCAACAGGGGTTCGAATCCCCTTGGGGACGCCACCTTATCCCCCAGATTGATGCCAATACGGTAATCAATCTGGCATTCATGGGTAGCCGGGTCCAGCGTGACCCGGCCAATTACGCTCGAAAGGAAGTCTTTGAGGGCTTCCCGGCTTAGCGATTCCATATTCTCGGCAATTCCGCTCAGAAATTGTTTGATTTTGGCCTCGGATATGTCGTCAAGCATTGATGCGGCCGTATATTCTGTTTCCAGGCGGCCGATTTCAGACAACAGGGCATTTCGGGCGCGTTCCAGCTTGTCGACTTCCCGTAATGCAGGGGCAGGATTCTCCAGGCCGGATGCCATTTCCATCATTTTCGATATGCGCGCCTCAAGTTCCACGGCATCCGTGCGTTGGTTCTGGGCGGGATCCACGTGGTGCGCCTCACGGTATTTTATCGCTTCGCGAGTGAGCTGTTTGACGAACTCCGGCGATAGTAGGTCTTTCATAACCTGATCGAGTACTGCTGCTTCCAATCGATGTTGGCAGACCTTTCGATTTTCCGTGGTCGACTTAGCAGGTGTCGCGTACCTCTTCCCGCCATTACCGTACCAAGGGTCACCTTTGGGCGTTTTTAGTATCCCGGTCAACAGATAGTTGGCTGGTGTTCTACGGCTTCTCGAATTCGAGCTTTGTTCAAGTTGAGACAGGATCACCTCAGCTTCTTCCGTGGTAATTAAGGCCTCATGAGTGTCTTCAGCCACGATCCATTCTGATCGAGGGCGGTGTTTGACGCCACCTTTGTATCCTGAGCCCTTGGTTTTTTCGTTGTGAACATTCCAGACGGTATGCCCCGCGTAGGTCAACGCATTCCATTCCATCCCTACTGCACTTGTCTTTGCGATTGGCAAATCGAGGTCATTAAGAATCCGCATTCGCGAAATCCCCTCAGCACGCATTTTAAGGTAGCGGGAAATCACGGGTGCATCCTTGCTGGGTTCCAGTTTGGACTTGGTGACTGCTTCGCCTTCTCGCATGGCACCGGTGGGTATTTTTACCAGTTGATAACCCTTTGGGGCGCGACCTCCTGCCCGGAAACCCTGCCGTACATTTTCTGCCATTCCAGCCAGGCCCTTTTCTTTGGACATGAGGCTGTGCAGCTCATCGAAAACTTCCATGACGCCAACGATTACCATATCGGCAATGGGATCAGACTCGGGAAGTTTGGAGTAAAGGATTTGAATATTCCGCTTCTTGGCTTCGTGTTTGAACACTTGGGCCATATACCGTCTTCTCGAAAGGCGACTGGTATCGACCACGAGTAACGTGGTCCAGGTACGGGATGAGGATTTTAGATCGTAGAGTAGGCGCTGGAAGCCAGGACGATTTTCGTCCTTGGCGGATTCCACAACATCTGAGTATTCTTTGGCAACGATGAGGCCTTGGTCAGTCGCTAGCTTTTGGAGTTCCCGGCGTTGAGCGTCGATTGAGACATCCTTCCGATCCTTGCTGGACCGTAGATAGATTGCCGCTGTTTTCGTTTCTTTCTTCATTGGACACTCCCTCCATTAATAAGGGTAACACGTAGCTGGCCGCAGCCTGAAGATCAGGTTTGCCGATTGAAGGCAGCATCTTGATTTCAGATTTATTGGTCACTTCGCCGACTCGATAGAGGTCCAATTGATTGCACTGACTGTGAAAACAGACATGTGCAGACTCTAACGAAGCGAGGTGATTTAAACTTGTCTGAAAGATATGTCTTTGAGTCGGCCTTTCGTGCTTGATCTTGCTGTTTAAGTATGCTTGTCCATCATCGGCTAGTTTTGGTGGTTCGCGAAACCACTGAGGTAATTCACTATTAGCGACCTCGCCAGATCCTGAACCGAATCCTCACCCACATCACTGAGTTTTTGAGTGATGCCCAGTATGCAGATTCCGTGTATACCGGCCCACAGTGCGCAGGCCGCTTGTGAAATCTCGCTTTTGATCCGGTGGGGCGCAAGTGGTTGTAGCGTTTCTTCGACGACTGCAAACACGCGCATGACTTTTTCGGCATACCAGTCTGGCGTGGGTCGGTCATCCGTGGGGCGATGCTCAAATATGAGTGCCCAGCGGTGCGGGTCACTGTAAGCAAAGTGGATGTAGATTTGACCGAGCCGCATTAGACGATCTTTTGTCACCTGGTTTTGTGTTTCTCTATCGGCCATGAGCTGGTGGAGCCGATCCAGCGTGCGGGCGTTGATATGCATGATCAGGTCATCGAGGTTCTTGAAAATCAGATAAAGCGTACCAACGGTATAGCCAATTCCCTCTGCTACTTTGCGTGCGGTCAGGCCATCATGGCCCTGTTCCACAATAATTTGTTCAGCCGCATCCAGGGCCATATCGCGGATCTCCTCATGGCTGTGGTCGCTACGGCGGGCCATTCTCGATCCTCTGGATAGGGCGGCCTTCAATTAGGGCTTTCGGCCAACGTGGATGGCACTTATTTCTATGGCTTGAGTGTAATTGAACATCGTTCACAATTCAAGAAAAGCGTGCATGTGTCACAAATCAGAACACCCCTGCGGCGGATAATTAAATGATGTTCACAATTGTTGGTCTCTACCATATGGGTGGTTGGGAATCAAGTCGGAAAGAGGGGTTCCAGGGGCGTGCTTTCGAGCACGTTCATTTCCATCCCGACAGCTAACATGCGCAGGGAGAAGTGCAGCAAGGAGAAGAAGTAATGAAAATCGATTTTTCCAGCGTCAACCTGCAGTATTTGATTCACGTTCGTGACATCGCGCGGGAAGATCCCGAAGTTGCGGCGCCTCTGCTAGGAATGTCGCCAGAACTTGCCACACTGCTGGCACAAGCGCCCGCTGAATATCTGGCCAAAATCGCAGAAGTCAAAGTACCGCTATTGGCCGCACGCGGTGATGCGGTCTGGTGGTATCGGCTTTTTACGGCGCTTGCCGAAGAAAATCCCGAAGAGATTGACGCAGTACTCCAGGCTGCCAGTCTGGTCGTACTCTCCTGATTGCCGCCGGTTATTGTTGGATGCGTGTCAACAAGTCCAACCAGTTGCTTGCCCTCATTGGTGGGGTGGAAAGAGAAGCAAGCGCTCTCAGAAATATTGAAGTTGTAACACAAGCACGAAATTCACTCGAGGCTGTTCATTTGGTTCGATTGGGTGCCCGGGCCGCACTGGTGTGCCAGTTGACCGGTCTGACGAAAATGGTCGTCAGCCGGCTGTATCCGCTGGTTACCGGGATGCCATCACCGCCGGGACAGGCGCCATTCACGGATACGTGGTACTTGAAAAGCAATCGACGCATGTTGCATGCGAA
The DNA here is from genome assembly GCA_039714615.1 of Pseudomonadota bacterium. Lineage (GTDB taxonomy): Bacteria > Pseudomonadota > Gammaproteobacteria > JAAEPA01 > JAAEPA01 > JAAEPA01. The sequence goes on from JBDLIZ010000336.1 coordinate 3,340, forward strand.
CGTCGTGTGGCATCTTTATCAACATCTGGAGAAAATTGGGCGTAGCACATCCAGTGTACTGATCCATGTGTACGAGGCGTATACGGAGATCATGGTTGCACCATGTTTGACGATAACACGCGCTTTCTTCGTTCCACGTCTGGTCACCATAAGGACGTGGTACGAACAGTCTTGTGATCACTGTGGCACCTCTTATATCGGCCCACTGAGAAACGATGGTTCGACCTGTCCGGCTTGTGCTGAATACTTTAATTATCGTTGCCGCAACTGCGGAATGACCATTCAATTTCATCCGCCTGCTAGGCAAAAATCAGTCTGTTCGGAATGTTATAAAAAGCAGGGGCAACGTCGTCAACGTTTAATAAGTGGTGGCACCGATGTCTACAAATGACGTTAGTGCAGGGTTGGCACAGGGTGTCCTTGATGAGAGCGGTGTGGCGATACTGGATGTGCGTTGTATCAAGCCCTATGAGCACAACCCACGTCGTAGAAAGAATCCGGAATATGATCGGATCAAGGATTCAATTCGGGCGAATGGTCTCGATCAGCCATTGGTAGTGACCCAACGGCCGAGGGCAACAGACTACATTGTTCACGCCGGCGGCAATACCCGCCTACTTGTCCTGAAAGAACTGTTGGATGAGACCGGTGATACTCAGTTTGCCCGCGCTCCCTGTTTGTTCAGGCCATGGCGCCGTGAGTCAGATGTCCTGTTGGCGCATCTGCGTGAAAACGACCTGCGCGGTAGCCTCACCTTTATTGACAAGGCTAGGGCAGTTCACGAAGCAAAGCAGTTACTTCGGGAAGAATTGGACATCAAAGACGTTTCCCAGCGAAGGCTCGAAACGGAACTTAGAAATGCAGGTTATCGCATCAGCCATGCGCTGAGTTGTCAAATGGCGTATGCCGTCGAAAAGTTGCTACCGTTGATACCGCAAGCCCTCGAAGTGGGCATGGGCAAACATCAAGTATTACGAATACAAGCGCTTGAGCGGGCGACCCGGAATCTTTGGCAACGTTACTGTTTTGGCGGTGATAGTGCGTTTGATGACGCGTTTACCGCATTGTGTCGTCGCTACGACGGACTGGACTGGGACACAGATGTATTGCAGGGCGCAATCGAAACAGAGATTGCCGAGGAGGCGGAGACCAGTATCCATACCATCCGGGTGACACTCGATGCCGAGTTGGCTGGGCGGGAATTGGTTATTCCGGAGTTCATCCCGATCAAAGAACCGCCCAGCCCAGAAAGGCGTGGTAACAATGACGGGGATTCGGTTACACCTGAAGGACTCGATGACCATGAGGAGGGTGAAGCCGGGTTGAGCCCGACGGGTGAAGCGTCCATAGGCCAGACCAAAGCACCGATTCAACCACTCGACCAACCAGACGGCGCTACTACTGATGTTTCCGAGTCCCTGATTGGTGCGAGTGATTCCAAACCAACTGACCTGAAGTCTTTGCGGGGTAGAGCCTGGACCTTGGCGGCACGTCTTGCGCAGCGCAATGGCATTGGTGATCTGGTCATGCCGTTGTCGGGCAAGGGACTTGGCTTTGTGTTAAGTGATGTGCCAGACCCCGCTCTGGCGGATCAACTTGATGAGGATGCCATGGCCCAGATCTGCATCCTCTGGTGGCAGCTCGCAGCGTGTGCGGAAATGACCTTCGCACCGATTGAATCGATCGTACCCACATTGCCGAGTGATTCAGTTCTTCGACGTGCCATTGAAGACCAGGATGCTGAACTGCTTTTCAATAGTATCTGGACGCTAGACCCAGGGCATACCGGTTATCGCCTGTGGCAATCTCTCCATGATCGAGACTGGCGTGACCTGCTCAACCTCATGGATACCTATCGGTGTATTCGTCACCTGGCCTTGGAAACCGGCACGGCGATCTGGGACTAAATGCGATGGATGGTACCAAAGAAGCAGATCTGATTACTGCAGTCTTGATGTATGCGATGCGTTGTCTGGCCGAAGGCGACCAGACGGCACTGCGCAACATGAACTTCGGTATCAAAGAGATCGAGGCCTTGCGCGAGATGCGTGTCGCGGACCTTTATCGCGTCGAATCGCTACGTGCGCACTGTTTGGAGATTGTGCTCAACCGCCAGGTGTATTGGCCAATGATCGAACATCTGGGTGAGCAAAGGGCGATGGAAGACACGATTCAGACGTTGATTTCCGCGGATGCACCACAAGAGATGATGCAGGTATTGTTTGGACTGAATCAGCGTGACTACACGCGGCTGCGCAGGACCCTCTTGGTCGACCCCACCATCGGCCGCCCCCCTGAACTGGACGAGGAGGACTCGCATCAGCTCTGGGAGGCCTGGTCGAGCCGGGTCGATGGTGAGGAATCCGGTTTGCTGACACCCGTGCAGTACCTGGACATCCATCGTGAAACCGGCCTGTCCATGCGTGCTATCTGGAACCAGACACAGCGTTGGGCTCAGTACGGAAACCTGAATGGCCAGATCGATAGGAAAGCTATTCAGGTGGGTGCCAATGAATGAAGGCCCAATAGTCATTCGATCGGAGACGCTTGCGCTCGATGCGCTGATTCAGGAGACCATCGCACAGGCCGAGGCATCAACGGGTCAGGGACCGGCCGACAGAATGCTCTTTCTCGGGAACCGGCACCAGTCGTTTCCGACCGCCGTGATTAAAGACCCCGTCCTCGAACCCGTCGACAAGCTGGTCTGGATGGTCATTATGCTCTCGGTTCATGAGACCGGTGGTAACACCGCCTTTCCAGGGTATGAGGCGATCGGCAGAATGGTCAACGTGTCATCCCGGTCAACGATCGCCCGCGCCATTGCCATATTGCGTGCGACACGCTGGCTGACCCTGTGTGCCCGGCTGCGCAAAACCAGCGGACGATTTCGCGGTGTTGTCTACGCGCTCCATGATGAACCGGTGCCACTCGCCGACGCGCTGCATCTCGATGCCAACTATATGTCCTT
>JBDLIZ010000337.1:0-6303 GCA_039714615.1 Pseudomonadota bacterium
ACATCGATCGAGAATGAAGCGGAGCGCAGTCTGGACCTTGCTGTGTCGCTGAAAACGGCCTTCCTGCTCATGCTCGAACGGCTGACACCCAAGGAACGGGCGGCATATCTGCTTCACGATATCTTTGACGTTCCCTATCCGGAGATCGCCGAGACGCTCGATATCCAGGAGAGCACCTGCCGCAAGTTAGTTTCCAGGGCAAAGGCCAATATCGATCAAGCCAAGGCTCGGCACACGACGTCGGTGGAGCGACAGGATCAACTTCTTGCCGCCTTCCAGGCTGCCATCACCGGCGGTACAACGACTCAACTGGCATCTCTTCTCTCGAACGACATCCGGCTCATTGCTGATGGCGGTGGCAAGGTGCCGACAGTCCTTGATGTCCTGCAGGGCAAGGCCGAAGTCACCGTTTTCCTCTCTGAACGCCTGCACGAGTATTGGGCCGACCACCAATGGGTCATTGTCGATATCAATGGTGCCCGCGGCATCGTGCTTAAACACGATGGCGCAATAGTGGCCACTGTCTCCTTCGCCTACGATGAAGCCGGTAAGGCAACCGACATCTATATCGTGCGCAATCCGGACAAGCTCGGCGAGATCGACGTGGTTGCGATCCACTAGCAACACAAAATCAAACATATTATGACCGAGATAGTACATATGCGCCTGTTCAAAGCATCACTAACGCCAGGATTACTGTTAATTGTGAGTACATTGTCCCCAACAAACACCTTAGCCGAAGAGTCCAGCGTCAAACTGACCATCGTCAATCCCGCTGGCATCTATGACCCGGCACCGAATGGCTACAGCCATGCGATCGTCGCCCAAGGTGGCTCACGCATCGCATACATCGCCGGCCAGGGTGGTGAAGACCAGACTGGCTCACTGTCGCCACAGTTCGCCGACCAGGTGAAGCAGGCCTACGCGAACCTCCACACGGCGCTTAATGCCATTGGCGCAAAGCCGAACCAGGTCACAAAAATCACGACCTACGTGGCCCAATACGATCAGTCGATGCTTGATGTGATGACGCGATATGCAAAGGAGACGTTCGGCGACGCGTTGCCGGCCCAGAGCCTGGTTCCCGTTCCACGTCTCGCCCTTGACGGGATGCTGTTCGAGGTGGATGCAATTGCCATCCTTGAGTAAGATATGTTGACCGCTAGACAAGCCTGTGCTTTGAACCACTCATTTCCATAGAAACCCACCCCGCCACTACTGGTTCATATAGAAATGAAAAATAAAATACCGATTTACCAGGTCGATTCCTTCACCAGTCAGCCCTTCTTTGGTAATCCAGCTGCCATCTGCCTCCTGAACATGGAGGCAGATTCTGCCTGGATGCAAGCTGTAGCAGGAGAAATGAATTTGAGTGAAACGGCATTTATCAGGCCAGAAGGAAGCAGTTATGATTTGCGATGGTTCACTCCGATCATGGAGGTGGATCTCTGTGGACATGCGACACTGGCAGCCGCTCATGTATTGTGGGAACAGGGACTGCTGTCCCGAAAGGTCCCTGCAAATTTCAATACTCGCAGTGGCCTTCTTTGCGCAAATTATACAACAGCCGGAATCGAGCTTGAATTTCCGGCAACACCTGCCAGCCCAGCCACACCACCCGCAGACCTCCTGCCAGCATTAGGACTTAATCAGGCAGAGGTTTTCAGCAGCAAATTTGATTATCTGGTAACCATCGGTTCCACTGACGATCTACACACGCTGAAGCCGGACTTCGATCGTCTACGGAAAATTGATGCGCGGGGCATTATTGTAACTGCACCTTCTTCGACTAGTGACTATGATTTTGTATCCCGTTTTTTTGCACCCCGCGTGGGAATTAATGAGGATCCGGTTACGGGATCTGCACATTGTGCACTGGGACCGTTCTGGGCTGGACGCCTCGGTAAAGTGCGCATGCTCGCATACCAAGCCTCTCCACGTGGAGGTGTAATCAATGTACGTCTCGATGGCAATGACACTGTGATTCTGGGAGGACATGCCGTCACAGTGCTCTCAGGAGAACTGCACTACTGATACAGCAAGTCTTGCATGACATGAAATAGTGTCCACCCAATGATCGAATAGGAACGGATAATTATTCGAGGAGTGCGACACATATCGAAAACGCTGCATTCCTCGCGTCTCGAACGGCTCACCAACTGCGAACGCGATGTTTTAGCCGCTATCGCTCGCGGCCTCAACAACACCGAGATCTCAGAGGAGTTTTAATTTGCATCGAATTCTGATCCACCATTTGCATTGAATATTGACCCACACAGGCCAACCAATATACAAGAATTACAAGCCATTATTGCACCAACCAACGGGGTAGTTATTTAATGCAAAAACTATGGAAATGGATCAATCGAGCATGCAATTCAACAGCTTGTCGTTAAATTCATAATCCACGCTTTCTCTCCTGAGATAGATACGCCCACACCGATGGTACCAGCAGACCCACTGCCTGCTCTTTTTCGATTCCACAGCGAGTACTCGAGGATGGCTTCGGATCGGGTTATTGGCAGGGACAATGCTTAGCAATCACTGCTTGATCTGCGTATTCCACTGAAGCCTGCCATCCATTCCGCGTGAAGGCTGCCAGCCAGAACAGTGCAAAGCTGCCACGGGGATTTTCAGTCCCTAGTGGTGTTTTCTGGTCGCCCTGTTTTCAACAACTTACGCACGCCGGCCCCGCGCTAAGTTGCCACCAGTGGACAGGAGCGGACACGAGATGACAGGAGTTGGTCACGATCTGGGCACACTAGCGCTAAGCGGTCCCAAAGAAAAGATCGAGGGCATAGCTGAGCGCCCCAGGCAGTCAATTCCCGACTCTCTACCCCTCCCCAACTACCGCATGATGGCCTGCTGGTAACTATGAGATTTGTTCAAGTAGGCCTCAGACTTTACCATGGGTATCTTACTTGAAGATTTTGGCCAACAATTCCTGCATTGCCTGCCAGGATGCCTTGTCGGCTGCGGTGTCGTATTCCAGCGGCAGCCCGAACTGTTCGCCAAATGCATTGGCGTCGGGGTTGGTAAAACTGTGTTTCGCGCCGGGATAATTGATGAACGTGTAGTCCACGCCGGCCGCTTCCATGTCATCCCTGAATACCTCGATGGATTCCTCGCTGACAAAGCTGTCATTTGCGCCGTTTGCAACCAGAATTTCCGACGTAACGGTTTCCGCAACGGCAGGCAGACCGGCAAGACTGCCATGGAAGCTGACCACTCCGTCAAGATCGGTACCGGCACGTGCCATAGACAACACCACACTGCCACCGAAGCAGTAACCGATGGCGGCATTCCTTTCCGGGTCTACGGTCTGCTGCGCATTTAGGAAATCACGTGCTGCATTGAAGCGAGCCTGCATCAGTTCGAGATTGCTGCGCACGGCAGTGGCGAATTTGCTGGCATCTTCGGGGTGAGCGGCTGTCTGGCCGGCGCCGTACATATCCACTGCCAGTGCAGTATAGCCAAGTTCAGCCAGCATCTCGGCCCGCCTGCGCGCATAATCATTGTGTCCCCACCATTCATGTACCACCAGGATGCCCGGCTGCTTTCCCCTCAGTCCATCATCCCAGGCCAGATACCCCTGCATGACCGTATCACCACTCTGATAGGTGACGGTCTTGCCTGTCACGCCGGCAAGCAGCGGGGAAGTGCCCGCCAGTAATAAAGCTGTCAGAATAGGTCTTAGCATATTTTCCTCCGGAAAAGCACGCATAATACATCAGCCCTAGCATCTAAGCTGCCAGACTCATTATGCCGCGCGTGTCATGTCATTTCCTGAGCCAAATGAAGATGTTGTATTTTTCATGACAGGAGCTCATAGGCAAGATAAAGCGTTGCACACAGCCCGACAAACCAGACTGCAGTCCTGAGAACAGGTACCTTAAAGTAATACATTGGCGCATAAATGAGGCGCGCCCAGAAATAGGTTGCTGCCGCAATAGCTGTGGCTTCATTCCCACTGCCTGTTACGTGTACTCCGATCGTTACCGGCGCAAACAAAGCGATACCCTCAAATGCATTCATATGTGCACGGTATGCCCTATGCGCCCATTCATCATCAAAAGGACTGTCTCCAGGTAATGGCCGCAGAAAGACCTGCCATAATCCGCCCAGCTTCCTTGTACGATAGACGGCATACGGTATTACCATTGCCGCAGTCAACACGACATTCCATGTGAGCCAGTATATTTCAGCAGACATCACCACCCCTCCGGATATATCCAGTCAGTCACTCAACCACATACATGGTCACACAAACAGCGGTAACGGTTAGCATAAGACAATGTCACAATTACAAACTGGCTGATTGCTTTAATCTTTGCGCTTAAACGCAACCATCTGTACGGGCGCAATACAGCCATTCTCAATATTCCTCACCACATTATTCATCTTCTCACCCGCACTCTCGCCCATCACGGTGTGCACACCCAGTGATGGTCGTGAATCCGCAGATATCTCCAAAACCCGCCTGAAGTAATCGAGCGCAAAGTCCGTACGATCGCCTGTCTCTCGAACATCAAAACCGGCATCCTCCAGTAACTGGCACATCTCATGCGGTGTCTTCAGACAGCTCGTTTCTCCGGACTGTGCCCACGGGACCGGATAAACGAGATCGTTGTCACCTTTCTTCATAACGTCGAAAATACAAAGCGTCCCGCCTGGTTTCAGTACCCGGGCTATTTCGCTATAGAGTGTCACCCGTTCAGGGATATTCATTGCGACATGCATGGTAATTGCCGCATCAAAGACAGAATTATCAAACGGCATATCAAGTGCACTTGATACCTCGAAGCTTACACTGCCATCGAGATCAGTAAGTTCTGTCAGCGCCTTTGCGACCTCGATGTATTCAGGTGTCAGGTCGATACCCTTTACAATGCAGCCGCTATGAGCGGCAATGTAGCGTGCCGCGCCACCTATCCCGCATCCGACATCAAGGACATGCTGTCCCCGTACAAGCGACAGCTTATCGACCGCATATTGCGTCGCTTCACGTCCACCTATATGGAATTCCTCAACCGGCGCCAGATCTTCTGGTTGCAGACGACCACGCCCCACACTTGCTGCTTCCAGACTGTCAAGAATGCGTGCGAGCAGACCTTTGTCGCCATAATGTTCTGTAACTGCTGCTTCTATATTGTTCACACCATTACTCCATTCAGCAGAACAGACACACATCAGACTGGCGTGCCGTTGGAAGGAATGAGGCCGCGCCCACGTAATCCTTGACCTCGGGTATGAAATCAGATTCACTGAACCCGAATACGTCCACCGTCATCTGGCATGCGATCATTTTGACGTCAGCCTCAAGGCACAATGTGCGCAGTTCTTCAATACTGGCCACCCCCTTGTTCCTGAAAGTCTTCTTCATAAGCCCCGTTGCCACCTTTTCAAAACCCGGCACACCGGCCATCAGGAGATTCGGCATTGGCCAGTTGAAGTCCTGAAACCACTTTGGACCAAATGGCATCTTCATGGGCATCGCCGGATTTCCAAGTTGGCTGATTTCACAGGGCACCTCCTTTTTTAACAACAGGAGTCCGTAGAAAGTGAAGAAGATCGAAACATCCCAGCCCAGCGCAGCAGCAGTGGACGACAAGATGAATGGCGGATAGGCCCAGTCCAGGGTGCCGTGCGCTGCGATAATCGACATCGACGGCGTTTTACTCTCTTCAATATTTCTGAGCTTACCTGGCAACAATTCATCGAGTTTGTCACTCAGCCACTGGTCCGGGTTTTTGTCAGGGATGACAGCATTCATGGGGTTCACCTTTTCAGATTTGTGGATTCTGCGTCATGAATCTATTACACAGCTTTTTATCGACATACCGGGCATGCGCCCGTCCATACCGGTTGTATCAACCGGATGCCGTGCTGCTACGCGCCGGCTTGTCCGCAATCCCGAAGATATCCAGTATCTTCTTTGATATTACGAACCCCAGGCAGAACCCGGATGCCGCGGCAAAATACAACGCTGCTGGTATTACGTATGCGAACCAGTGCATCTGATCAAAACCGGTCAACCAGATTGCAAGAAGATTCAGGTTCGCAAGATTAAACAGGAACACGCGCTGTACTCTGCTTGCATTGAACATGGCGGAACCTCCGGGTGGCTGTTTTTACATGGATCATTTTCAGCATTTGAGAACATGCTGAACTTTGACTATAGAGGTTAGTAGTGTATGCTTTTGATAACAATATAGATTGTTAATACATCTGTGTTATCAGAATTCGAACAATGCGGGGTGACCCATGGATGACCTCAAGCGCATGGTCATTTTCTACCATGTG
>JBDLIZ010000338.1:0-6302 GCA_039714615.1 Pseudomonadota bacterium
TGGTTCTGCAAGCGAGCGAATCTCGACACAATAGGTTTGTCCGCCATCGGAGCCGACCTGATAGACACCGAAAAAATCATTGTTCTGCGGCAGGGATTCAATCCGGAACGTCTCGATGGCGCCGCGCACACGGCGGCGTTCGATCTCATCGGCGTTGCTGGTGGACCAGCCTGATGAACGGGTCCGTTTTTGGGGGTTCTTGTTACGCTTCTTTGTTTTCGGCATGACATGAAGGTACTGTACAGATGGTTTATGGACTTGTAGAACCGTTACTCTACCGAAGATTGCCAACATTGGTCTTTGACGAAGAACCTGCCGGATATGAGAAAACGGTGCTCTCCGATCTCCAGGGGGGCTGACAGAACCTGCGGGACATGGTAGTGGAGCATGCAGGTTTTCCCGGCTGGGAGCGTGCACTGCTTCATATCGATAAGGGTATGAGCTGGGAGTCGGTCCGGAACCTCCCGTATATGCGTAACTGTTTGCTCCTGGTGCGCAATATACTTATACAAGGCGAGGCGCCAGAAGATGTCGCGTCGTGTTTAAATGAGGTGAACGGGCTGATAGATGAGACACTCCAGGCACTGAAAGAGGGTGAGATCAATTGAGCCGTTTCACCGGAATTGATCCAGTTGGCCAATCCTAACGTATAATCTCTTTCTATTCAGCAGCCCCATCTACCTCTCCTACGGCCAGCTCAATCTGCTGAATGGGCAGGAACATGGCGACGGGTTCAGGCCGGTCGCCGAGGGCGCCGCGGACCAACTCTATGGTTTTGAATCCCAAAGCGGAATAGAAAGCAACCCCATCCGGTTTCGCAAAACATGTGTCAAGCTTCCGAAGGACCGCCTCGATACCACAGTTCTCACCTACGGCACGAATCCAAATGTTCGCGAGCATAAGATTACTTAGTGATCATCTGACTCCGTAAGGTGTTGGGAAAGCATCTGTCGTTCATGGAACACCCGTGCCACGATGATATTGTCCGAGTTGTCGAAATAAAAAGCGATCAGATGTCGAGGTTGGTGCACAGGCGGGCCTGCTGGAGCTTTACGACTCCATTTCAAGTGGTAGAGGAAATAACTCTTTCGGATGTGATCTATGGATTGCACGCCGACTCGGTTTGCGTCGGCCCCAAGATCTTTCAGAGCTTGGTCGGTAAGCCCCCGATAACGCTGGCGTGCCTGATCGCCAAATTCTGCACTACTGTGTCGAAGTGTCTTGGTGATGTCGCGTCTCGCTGGGCCGGTGACGCGAATCTGCCTCATATTTGAGGATCGCGAGTGGAGATTGCTGTACCTTCCTCGTCGACATCGTCGAACAGAGTGGGAGTGTAGTCATAGAGATCCCCCGTGGCGACTGCAGCTTCTGCTTCATCGAGCGCGCCACGGAGGGCTTCGAGTTTGGCCGTTTCCTCACGTTCGCGGCGTTGCAGGAAACGAAGGCCGTCCCGGAGCACCTCACTTGCATTTTGGTAACGACCGGATTGGACGAGCTTTTCGACCAATTCCGCTTGCTGGTCAGTGAGCACCACATTGCGTGTCGGCATGGCGAGGTACCTGTTCGGTTGGAATAAATATATCCTAGCTCAATTGGCATATTATGCCAATGTTTGCTGGGGGAGTTTTGCTAAGCTCTTGGCAATTCTAGGGTGCTGGGTCCTTTACTATGATCATCCTTCAACGACGCAAGCGGCTATGCTGAAAGGTAGAAACTGATTTTTGTTCAGAAACCCCCTCTGATGTTTTGGCAGCATTGTGACAGCATGGGTCACTAAGCTATTGAAATATAAAGAAAGACAGATGTTTCGACGAGCAGTGCCGGGAGCGCTGCCGAACGCGCGAAGCGCGACCCGCAGGGCGAGGCCCAGGGATGGGCCGAGTAATCCCTCCCTCTCCGCCAGTTTATCAATAAAAACAATCATCTAAAGAATCCACAGAACCCTCGATACGGTTTGCGTGTTGAGCACAATATTCTGGTTAGAACAGTCATTTAGCTGGTAGCACCCACTCCGACTCTCGCCGTTTTTCGCAACCGTATAGACACGATTTTGGACATCGTTTTCTGGTCGACGCCAACGATGAGTAACCAACTACCGATCCAGAAAGTACGGCTCAACCGTACTCTTCCCATCTGATAACGTCAGCTTCGTTATGCAAGCCCTTCTGATGCGCAAGCAGGGGAGGATGTGGCTGCGCGACAGCTACCCGAGAGCAGCGCTGTCTCGCGAAGACAGTTAGCCACCGTTGGAGTCAGGGAGATGGATGGGCCGTCGCCGCATGACTAATGACAACAGCATCCGGACGGTTTGGCTCGAGTAGTGAAGGGCAAATAATGCTCCGTTGCTGTCGGTCAGCAGTCACGCGTCGAGGGTCTGGTCATGATTCCAAGGAGTGATTCGCTGTCATCGCCGAACATACACAGAAGTAGGTGGTCACCTCAATCGAGTCTGCCACCCATCGGTCGTGGGCTGGGAACGATTCACGGCGAGAAGACTTGCCCTTATACTGTGTCCGAATTCAGAAATTAATTGAATAGGTTCGCAAATGGCCAAACCCAACTACGCGTTCGAGAAGCGTCAGAGAGATCTCGCCAAAAAACAGAAGAAGGACGAAAAGCGGCGGCGGAAAACTGAGGCAAAGGATGAACAGTCTCCGGAGGACCCGCCTCAGCCGTCCGTCGATTAGACGACCGTCGACTGATCGTCACTCGGTGACCCTTCGCTTTTGTGCAGCACGCGCAGCTGATTCCAGCGTAAGGAGGTGACCTTAGCCCTTGGCGCTGTCGTAACTTCGTACGCTATGCATCGCGGATGCCTGGCGCCCAACCACCCGTTCGGCGTGGGGTTTATTGCATCAGCCAGCTGCGTCCGACCCGATGGCGGCATCTGAAGAGCCGTCAGTCCCGGAATTAGAGAACAGAATCTACGTATTGCAGACCTTCAGTCAGAGCCGAACTTTATCAAATCAAGTCGAAGGTAGCCGGCCTACGTTGCGTTTTAAGCAGGTTCTGCTCGCGTCTAGTACAGCGGTGAAAAGTCTGCATACAATTCAGAGAACTCACTTGGTGGATCTGCCGCGCGCAACAAGTTCAATCCATTGCCTCGGTTTTCCAGGGACCCCCGGGTTGCCAATGCTCCGAGAAGGCGCGGCCATTTATCAATGCGGTCGTTGGTGGCATGAGAAACATCTCGAGAAATTGGCAAACCTTCTCGAGCGTCCACTGGAATTGAGCACTTCCTCCGCGTGTTGCGCACCTTCTTCACCTCGACCTGAGAGTAGAACGATGTGTTTCAATCCGACTTCGGCGGCTATGCGTACAAACTCTCTAACGGCTGGCTCTGCACTGGGTACTGCCAGATCAGGTTGGTAGGTGACATAAGCAGAGGCAGTGCCTGCGATTGCAGATCGCCATGTCTCCGGTTTCTCCCAGTCAAATAACGGGCTTGTCGATCTGGAAACAGGACGGGTGGCATATCCCAGGGCTCGCAGGCGCTTGTTTACTCGGCTGCCGATTTTACCATTTTTGCTGATGATGAGAATGGGTGAATTTTTCATAATCTCAATTTCCTGTATCGGTTAATCGAGGACTTAACCGAAGCATGTCCGCATACTGGGAGCGATGCGTGGTTATGGTGATGTCGCGGTGATTGTCATAAACCAAGCTCCGTAAGGCCCTGGTGCCCGTCGGGGCGACGACCTGGTGGCCAGTGATACAGGCGGTGCGACTCGCTGATCGGCAGGTCGTTGATGCTGGCGATGCGCAGGCGCATCAGGCCGCTGGCGTCGAACGCCCAGTTCTCGTTCCCGTAAGAGCGGAACCAGTTACCCGCATCGTCGTGCCATTCGTAGGCGAACCGCACAGCGATGCGGTTGTCCGCGAACGCCCACAGCTCCTTGATCAGCCGATAATCCAGTTCCCTGGCCCATTTTCGTTGCAGAAACTGAACGATTTCTTCGCGTCCGTTGACAAATTCGGCGCGGTTGCGCCACTTGCTGTCCGGCATATAGGCCAGTGAGACCTTTTGTGGATCGCGTCCGTTCCAGGAGTCTTCAGCCAGGCGTACCTTCTGTGCTGCCGTTTCGGCGGTAAATGGTGGTAACGGTGGTCTGGTATCGGCGTTGGTCATTATCGTTCTCTCTTGATTTTGGTTGATGGAATGGGTCGAGACGAACCGCATATCGATGTGCTATCGAATAGGTCCGCCCCGACCGAACAGGCGGCGTCAACGAGATGCCAGACTGGTCTGCAGGAAGCTGCGAATCCGTTTGGCGATCACATGGCCGTCTTCCTCCAGCGCAAAGTGCCCCGTGTCCAGCAGATGGAATTCCAGGTTATTGAGATCCCGTTTGTAGGGATGAGCCCCTTCGGCCGGGAAGATGTAATCGTTCTTCCCCCACACGATCAGGGTTGGCGGCTGGTGCTTGCGGAAAAAGGCTTGCCATGCCGGGTAGTGCGGGACGTTGTTCTGGTAGTCGTAGAACAAGGCCAGCTGAATTTCGGCATTGCCTTCTCGGGTCAGATGACGCAGATCGACGTTCCAGTTGTCCGGGCTGATGTTCTCGGCATCGCGGACCCCGTGCGTGTACTGCCATTTGACGCCGTCCGGTGAGATAAAGCCGGCCAGCGGCTTGGCGTTCTCAGGCGAGGGGTCGTTCCAGTAGATGCGGATCGGGTCCCAGAACTTGCGCAGGCCCTCGTTGTAAGCATTGCCGTTCTGCACGATCAGCGACTGCACGCGCTCCGGATGCTTCGCCGCCAGGCGGAAACCGATCGGTGCGCCGTAGTCCATCAGATAGAGACTGTAGCGATCAATACCGAGCTGATCGACGAACGCCTCGACGAGTTTGGCCAGGTTGTCGAAGCTGTAGTCGAAGTCGTCCATCGCCGGCTGCTCGCTGTTGCCGAAACCGGGATAATCGGGGGCCACCAGGTGATAGCGATCCGCCAGGGCGGGCATCAGATTGCGGAACATGTGCGATGAGGTCGGAAACCCATGCAGCAACAGAATGGTCGGCGCGTCGCTGGGTCCCGCCTCACGGTAAAAGACCTCCACGCCATTCACGGTGATGGTCTTGTGTCGGGTCTGCCGCGCCTGCTGGACACTTGCCGCCACTGCGGTGCTCACATTTGCGACCTGGGTCGAAAAGGTGCCGGCATGGGTGCCGGCCGTCAGCGTCAGCGCCAGCATCGCGGCCGACAGGTTCAGTTTGTTGACGAAAAAATGTGCGTTGATCATGGGTAGATTCCTCTTTTGGTAATGGTGAAGTGGGCCTGGTTCAGCTTGTCAGGCAGATTCAGCTTCGAGAGTTCGTCGAACCCCCCCGATGGGCTTACGGTCGTGAAATTCTGCGGTGCCGTGCGCCATGGGCATTTGTCGGTTGAGTAGACTTCGATCTGGCTCATTAGGATTTCCTCCCTTTGGATTGAGGGGATGCTGCCGATACACCTATATATTTTTTGATGCAGACTCCGAGCAGCCGGTACGGCCGCTCGCTTCCGATCAAATGGCTGAGGAAACCCGGCGATGTACGCGGTTTCCGGTGATCACCAGATACAGGGCCACCAGTGCCAGCGTTACCTGGAACTGCATGCCACCCATGGGGAATTCTTCGGTCGGAACGAAATTCCACCGGCCCCAATGGACCAGCGCGATGGCGCCGAGCATGACCGGGATCTGCATGGCCGCGCCGATGCGGGTGGCCAGATCGGACAGGCGTTGGCGGCCGAAGCCACCGATCAGGATCAACAAGCCGCCGACGAACTCGGCCAGTGCGACCAGCACCGTTTCGGCATAAGAGATGGGCAGCATCTGTGCGAAGCCGTCGAGGTTCGAGAGCTTCAAAGTGCCGTGGTAGACAAACACGGTGGCGAGCGCGGCGCGCAGCAACCAGTGAGCGTGAGGACTGAGGGCATTCAATGATTTCATGGCTGACTCCTGTCGTGGCTCGCGCCACGCAATGGGTTAAGTGGAAAGAGGGGTCCTTGGTAATCCGCCCGAACCGTGCTTTCCATCGACCCAGTCCAACAGGTGGGCCTCCAGGCGGGTGCACAGCGGCAGCCACAACCACACGAAGAGGGCTGCCGTGCCGAGCAGATCAGCGAGCTGAAAGCCATCCAGCAGCAATCCGCCCAATGTCAGGGTGAAGATCAGTACCCGGTTCAGATTGATGAGACGGCTGCGTTGTCTGGCGTTCATATCTGCTTCTCCCGTTGTGCAGTTGTTCCAGCGCAAATGCTGTGCCATATGAAAAAGCAAATAACAACAACCAGATAAGAAAGCTCGATAACCTCATAATCTT
>JBDLIZ010000339.1:0-6300 GCA_039714615.1 Pseudomonadota bacterium
TCCTTGTCGATGATCCTGGCAATGGCAAAGAAGCAGGTCTGCATGATGGTGTTGATACGCCGACCCATGCCTGTCTGGTCGGCAATCCTGTAGGCATCAACGACATAGAGGTCGAGCTGTTTGTCGATCATTTGCTGCTGCGTGCGCCTGGGTAGCGTGTCCCATACCTGTTCAGGTGCGGCAGGCGAGTTGAGCAGGAAGGTCGCCCCTTGCGCGGCGTGGTCGAGCATCTCGTAGCGATCGAGAAAGATGGGCTGATGACAGGCCACAAAGCTCGCTTCAGTATCCCCGATCAGGTAGCTGGAGCGGATCGGCCTGGGACCAAAGCGCAGATGGGAGATGGTCACGGCGCCGGATTTTTTTGAGTCGTACTGGAAATAGCCCTGGGCAAAGTTGTCAGTCTGCTCTCCGATGATCTTGATGGAGTTCTTGTTGGCCGAGACCGTACCGTCCGCGCCCAGGCCGAAGAAGACACAGGCGGTCACACCCTTTGCCGCGGCAGGGCGAAAGCCTGGATCCCAGTCGAGACTGCTGTTTGTCACATCATCATTGATGCCCACGGTGAAGGGGTGTTTGGGTTGCTCACTGTTCAGCTCATCAAAAATCCCTTTCACCATGGCAGGGGTAAACTCCTTGGAGGAGAGTCCGTAACGACCGCCGGTAATGCGCGGCATGCTGCTGACGGCGCCCCGGGTGAAGGCTTCGGCATAGGCGCTGATGACATCCTTGTAGAGCGGCTCACCTTCGGCCCCGGGTTCTTTGCAGCGATCCAGTACGGCGATCTTCCGCACGCTCTGAGGAATGGCTGCCAGCAGTTTATCGGCGACAAAGGGCCGGAAGAGTCTTACCTTGAGCATGCCCACTGCCTCGCCTGCTGCAACGAGATGTTCCACCGCCTCTTCCGCGGCCCCAATCCCCGAGCCCATCAACATGATGAGCCGCTGCGGTTGTTCCGCACCGACATATTCGAACAGTTGATAGTGGCGGCCGGTCAGTTCGGTAAAGCGATCCATCCATTTCTGTAGCAGATCAGGCAGTGCAAGATAGAAGGGATTGACCGACTCCCGGCCCTGAAAATAGACATCCGGGTTTTGCGAGGTGCCGCGGATGATCGGGTGATCCGGCGTCATGGCGCGTTGTCGATGCGCCATGACCAGCTCCTCGTCGATCATCCCGCGGATGGTTTCGCTATCAGGCAGACTGATCTTGTTGACCTCGTGAGAGGTGCGAAAACCGTCGAAGAAGTGCAGAAAGGGAATGCGCCCCTCCAGGCTCGCGGCTTGTGAGATCAGGGCGAAGTCAGCCACCTCCTGGACATCCGCGGAACAGAGCATGGCGTAGCCGGTGGCCCGGCAGGCCATCACGTCACTGTGATCGCCGAAGATGGAGAGTGCCTGGGCGGCCAGGGATCTGGCCGAGACATGCAGTACGGTGGGGGTCAGCTCCCCGGCGATCTTGTACATATTGGGGATCATCAACAGCAGGCCCTGTGAGGCCGTGAAGGAGGTCGACAGCGATCCCGCCTGCAGGGCGCCATGGATGGTGCCGGCGGCGCCCCCTTCACTCTGCATCTCGATCACCTCAGGTACCGTACCCCAGATGTTTTTGATACCCCTGGCGGACCACTCATCTGACCACTCACCCATGGGCGAGGCGGGGGTAATGGGATAGATCGCGATGACTTCGTTAGTCAAATGAGCAATATGCGCGGCGGCCTCGTTGCCGTCGATGGTGACCATCTTCTCTGGCATGAGCTGTGTCCCTGGTGGCATTGTTATTCGAACTGCTTTTCAAACTGTATAGCATTAATTTTGTAAGAGGGAAATAGGCTGATGTTGATGAGTGTCAACTGATGCCTTGATCAAGCAGAAGTAGCTGATGGACATATAGTCAGATATGTTTAATCTGTGACAGGCGAGGAGGAGTTATATCCAAGCCCAGTGAAGGGTATCTTTCCTGTGTTATTCAGCTCATGCACCATGAGCTGAAAATGCCATCGCATCTAATACAAAAGTATCACTGATGATTAGTGAGCAATTCGCATGATTAAGAAGATCGATATGAAGAAAAGCATAAAAAGGGGTCTAAGAAAGTGGCGTTATTGGCTATTACTGCCAATCCTCTTAGTGGGAGCTCTGAGCATTATTGCCAGCGGTGGAGGGGGAATAAAACTCAGCTTTATTATCATGGATAATCCACGGAATCAGCAGCCCCTGTCCGGTGTTACGGTGGCTTTATACGATATAGACAATGTCACTATCGCCTCAACAAAGGTGAGTGACGAAAATGGCGTAGCGGATTTCGGTTACGTGGGACGTGAACGGGTAACTTTTACTGTCGCGCATGAATATGACCAGACTACAAGTACCGGTATAACTAATTATCGCGATATTCAAAGCCATATTGAAGTGTTGGCTGTCGAAGGTATGATCTTTTATGTAGAAGATCCACACGATGGAGGGAACGAGGTTGGCCGGATCAATATATCACTGGAGCCCGACACAATTCCGCTTGATACTGCATATCACTAGTGTCCCAACGTTAAATCGAATAAATTCAATTGGTTATCCATAGTGGACTCTTCATGCGTGCAATCTGATTTCATAAGCAACTGATCCAAAGGGATTTTCTCGAAAAGAGTAAGGCTTAAAATCTGTAAAATTGTGTAGAGTTCTGTTTCGAGCCTGAGCCGTTTTTTGATGACGGCTACGAGCACATAGACCGATATGGCAATCCAGATCTGACTCTTCACTGCATTTTCGGTGGTTCCGAAAAAAGATTTGATTCTCAGGTGTTGTTTGATCCACTTGAAAAAGAGTTCTACCTGCCATCGGTAACGATAGAGATCGGCTACTGTCAGTGCAGGGATCGTGAAGTTGTTGGTCAGAAAGTTGAAGGTTTTTCCGGTTTTGCTGTCGTGGTATTTGATCCGTCGTAGCGATTGAGGGTAATCGTCCTTTGCGTTGACTCCTGTCAGTATGATGGCTTGGTCGCATTTCACTCCACTGGATTGGGCAGTGGAACTGACTGGATGGGAGTAGCGACGTTTGTACACGGTATTGCTCTTCGCTCGGATGACGAAAAACGCTCCGGCCTGATCCATACTGAACAGCCTTCCAAAGTCCAGGTAGCCCCGATCCATGATGTAGAAGGCGCCAGGCTCTGGTATCAGGATATCGAGCACATTGACGTCGTGGAGCTTGCCATCCGAGATATGGATAAAGGTTGGGATATTGCCACGCAAGTCGAGCAGCGTATGAAGTTTGACGGCTGACTTGGTGGAACGAAAAAGAGCCCATGGAAAAACTGATAGACAGAGGTCGATAGTGGATGCATCGAGTGCATAAATTGTGTTGTCGAGATCGAGCCCCAGGTCTTCCTTTGCATAAAGTGGTCTGGCGATCTTGATCAGTGCTTGAGCGAAGTCGGCGTAGATTTTCCAATCCCGCACTTTGTTGGCATTGGAGAGGGTATTGCGGGAAATTCCGCCACGTATACCCATATGGTAAAGCTTCTCGCTTTGTGCGCGAAGACAGATTTCTGTTTCTCTGAGGCTCTCTCTGTAAGTTAGTTGCGCAAATGCCATGCAGAGGAATTGGTCGAGGCAACTGAATGATTTGACCTTGTGATTTCCGCCGTAGTGTTTCACGCAACGGCGAAAAACTTTCATCGGAAGGTGCTCCATTACCTGAGCGAAGACAAGTTTGCCTGAATACATGATTTACCTCGGAAATTCCGGAAAATCTCGGGATTTTAGAGGTTTTCATGCGGTTCAAGTCGATGCCCTTCATGATTCGGTGATTTTTATTGGAAATACAGTTGGTTATACGTGTTTAGTTTGGTAACGTTGGGACACTAGTGACTGCATATACTGAAATAGAACCGCTAGAAGATGCTACTTTAGATGATCAATGGATGAATGATGTATCTGTCAATGAGTATGATCTGCAGACAGATGGATATCTGAGTCTGCTGGCAATGACCTATGATGAAACAGGCGCCTTGTCGAAGTGGGGTATGTTATTGGATCAGGTCTTCAGTGATGGTGCGACTTACAATATTGCTCTTACTCAGGATCCCGTGGAACTCGTTTGGACAACCTCAACAACAACAGCGCTACAATTTCTCCTTGTCACTGCGGAGCGTCAGGATGTCGAATATGATCTGGCGGTTGACTTTAATCCCGGTTTGTCAGGCATAAAATCCATTCCGATAGGTTTTCCTGCGGACAGTTATAATGTATCTGGTGGTGTGGATGTCAGCACTGATATGTCTTTGAGCGGCCGAATATACTACACAAGCCTGCCAGAAACCGTCGAAGTTCCAATCCCCGATTACAGTTTCGATAATGTGAATTATGATGCCAACAGTGGAATCTTGAATTGGACCTTGTCAGGTACCAGTCCGCGTGATTTTATTAATGTTATTTGGGCACATGGAGCAATAGATGTATTTACGGATTGGACCGTTGTTATGTCCCCTGATCGCACAAATTGGCAAGTAATGAACCTGCCATACCCCGCCAATACCTGGTTGGACAAGTTCTCTTTGGAAGCCAGTCAATCTGCCTCTATCATTGTCTTGGATAGTAACAGAGAGAGCGGTTATGACGAGTCTAGGAGTCAAGGAATTGATTACGAAACACCTCTTGAATTAGTCTGGGGAGCGTATGAGTTTATCGATAACCCGATTAGTGATGAGGCAAGGGATGCCGGCAATAGAGCAATTAAGTCCGCGAATTTGGAAAAACGGCAATATCACAACAACTGAGATCCAATCCCATTAAAGATCGTCTCAGGGGAGGCTATCCACTGCTCCATTGACGTTAGCTTCATGGATATGTTCACGGCATTGGGGTTGTTTGGTGGCCCCCTTACTTGACTGCGTTTTTTAAGAAAAGCTCAAATTAAGTATTTGGATGGTTATATTTTTTGAGTCTTTGGCGTGATGATAACAACCACATAGGCCAATATTCCGCCGAGCAGGACAGAAAGCAGATCCATTGGGTCGAATCGTCCTGAAAGAAAGTAGGCTTGGGTGTTCTCAAGTATGGGCACATTATTGAACCATCCTGGAATGTGCTCGACGATCAAGCTGGCAATAGCAGGATGCTGACCGATTTCAAAGAGACCATCCAAAAGTACCCAGAATGAGCAGACGCCTAATGCCACCCATCGGTTCTGGGTGAGAATCCCACAAGTGATGAGACAGAAGCCGAAGACATGGAGAAATGTCGGCAAATGCTCACCGGCCATACCAAACAGCTTCGATGTCTCCTCGAAGAGACTTATCGATTCAGGTACAAAGTAGGTTTGCCCTGATGGACGATCCAGAAGATAGAGCACTACGCCGATGACAAGAGCGGAGATGCCGATAAGGATCTGTAACCAGTTTACCTCTTTGTTGAGGCTGGTATTGAACATTGCAACTGTTGATATAGATAAAATGGAGTTTGATGGACTCTGACTAAATGCTTATTAAACCACATTGTAATGAACCTGAGGCCTGGCCAGTGGAATATGCCCTATAAAGCATACCGACTATTCAATATTGTCTTCTGTAGCTTCAGAAAAGTGCCGCTTCTCTCTTTTTGCCAGTAAATAACGCAGTCGAGGATAACGCCTGCTCAACTTGACGAGCAGCCTTTTGGCATCGGTCGAGTGACGCGCCAACAGGGCCAGGCCGATCAGCAGGAGCGGCAGGCCGATGGGCAGGGGCAGCGGCAAGGTGATCAGGCCGGCAATCAGCAATAACGCACTGAGCAGGATCATGAGCCATTTCCAGAACCACCGCATGGTGACAGGTAGGAGGATCAGCCGCTGTAGGCCACACCCTGTGCCTCAAGCCAGTGCTGAAATCTCGCGATCTTGCTCTCCAGGGAACAGCTGGGCGGCAGGTTGTCGAGATAGTATCCATACCGCTCCCTCAGCGAGATCTGCGCTTCCCGGGTCAGGGAGTCCCATGGGATCAGGTCGGTGGGCGAAGATCGCATTTCAGTCCATTCTAATGTGGTGATGGGGATGCCGTGTAAGTCAGTCTAACTTTGTTTCTAATGCTATTCTGTTGCTGATGCATGACGATTCGATGACAGGATAGTAAGGGATTTTCATTAGTTTCATTCTGCCGGTTTTCTACTACACTACCGATCTATTAGGTGCATACAATAAAACCAAACCATGGATTCAGCAGTGTCAGCCACGGATAATCGACGACCCGCGTTCATCACGAATACCACACTTCAACAGCTGCTGGACCAGTTAAGGCAGTCGGGCTACGCATGCCTTGGGCCGGTTCAGTTGG
>JBDLIZ010000340.1:0-6287 GCA_039714615.1 Pseudomonadota bacterium
CAAGTATTGTCAAAAGGTGGGCCAGTAACACCAGCAGCTCTTTCATGGCAGAGAAGGGTAGGGAAGGTCGCCTTCATTAACAAGACTGATTAAGTGTTGATATCCGGACGATAATTAGCAATTCGCCACGGACAGGTTTGCGACTCTCATTGCACTGACTTTGCGCATTTTTTGGTCAGTTTGCCCTAACTTGTCGCGTTTCTATTTGTAACTTTTCGTTTCACGGAACAAATCAGCGCGGATACCCTTGCAGTTTAAGCTTGCTCCATGAGTGGCATAGTTTTTGCTGCAGCTAGCGTAGGTAATAGTATGACTGGTCGATTTCATGGACTTACTACTGATAACCAACGACGTAACAAAAACTTCGCCTTTGGTTTCGGCAGCGGAACAAGCTGGCTGGTGTACGGTAGGTACGTTGGGCGTGGCGGAAGCTATCGGTAACTCAGTAAGGCGCGTGCAACCGCATGCGATTATGGTTGTTGCGGATACAATCAGTCCGCAGCTTTTGGCTCAATTGCAGGCAATTACAGGCAATCTCCCGTTGCCTGTGGTACTTCTAACCCAAGATCGTGAACAGAAGACCATCCATGCCGCAGTCCAGGCCGGTGTGACCAGCTACGTGGTTGACTGCGCCGATCCGGGGCGTATTGGCGCACTGCTTAATGTCGCATGCGTGCGTTTCGAGGAGATTCAAAAAATCAGGCAAGAGTTGTCAGAGACGAAGAACGTGTTGGCAGAGCGCAAATATGTCGAGAAGGCGAAGGGTATCATTATGCGCCAAAAGAACATGAGTGAAGACAATGCCTATCAATCCCTGCGCAAGCTTGCGATGGACCGCAACAAGCGCTTAGGCGATATTGCCCAGGAGATCATCATGGCAGCAGACATCCTTGTTTAGGGTGTGGTCACGGCGCGTGGAAACAGATTCGGGTGCTGGTCACGCACAACGAGTGTGCAACGGGTGTCACCAGAGAACCAGACCAGTGCAAGGTATTGTGTGTCGAGGTTAATTTGAGATGATAGGAAAGTGTATAACTTATCGATTACATGGCAAACGCCAATATTGGCATTAACTTTGCCTTAATTGTAATCAACAGCAGTAAATGCTGGCTAAACCAACGGCGGTTTGGCATATAACCGGGTAATAAAACCGGTAACACGGACAACGGCGTCCACGGCTATGGGTAATCAGATTACCTGTGGCGGTGGACGTTTTTTTTTGGCTAGAGAACAGGAGATAAAGATGATTGTTTCCAAGAGTGTGAGTGATACCCATGGTGGACGAAATTACCGGATGCGGAAATATCTCGCGATCGGTATCACTGCAGGTTTTCTTATTGGTCTTTTCGGGGCCGGAGCGGCAAGCGCCGCTGTGGGTGAACCCGAAAAGGAAGACTTGAGATTCGGTTTCATTAAGCTGACCGATATGGCCCCGCTGGCTATCGCCTATGAAAAAGGTTATTTCGAGGATGAAGGCTTGTATGTAAAGCTGGAAGCGCAGGCGAACTGGAAAGTGCTGCTGGACGGCGTTATTGATGGTCAGCTCGACGGGGCGCATATGCTGGCGGGCCAGCCGTTGGCTGCGACTATTGGTTTTGGCACAAAGGCGCACATCGTCACGCCATTTTCGATGGATCTCAACGGCAACGGTATTACGGTTTCGAATGAGGTTTGGGAGGCGATGAAGAAACACATCCCGATGAAAGACGGAAAGCCAGTGCATCCGATCAAGGCGGAATACCTTAAGCCTGTGGTTGAGGAATATAAGAAAGAAGGCAAACCGTTCAAGATGGGTATGGTTTTCCCGGTATCCACTCACAACTATGAGCTGCGCTACTGGCTTGCCTCGGGTGGTATTGATCCCGGTTACTATGCGCCACACAAGGGCGACATCAGTGGACAGATTGATGCTGACGCGTTGCTTTCAGTTACCCCACCGCCACAGATGCCGGCAACGCTGGAGGCCGGTACCATCTACGGTTATTGCGTCGGCGAGCCCTGGAATCAGCAGGCCGTATTCAAGGGTATCGGCGTGCCTGTCATCACCGATTACGAAATCTGGAAGGATAACCCCGAAAAGGTCTTTGGTATGACCAGGGCGTTCACCGAGGAGTATCCCAATACCTCCATTCGTCTCGTAAAAGCCCTGATTCGTGCCGGCAAATGGCTGGATGAAAATAACAATGCCAATCGTATGGAGGCGGTAAAAATTCTTGCCAGGCCAGAATACGTCGGCGCTGATGCAGAGGTCATCGCCAATTCAATGACCGGCACCTTTGAGTATGAGAAGGGCGATAAACGTTCCGTGCCCGACTTCAATGTCTTCTTTCGTTATAACGCAACCTATCCCTATTATTCTGATGCCGTGTGGTACCTCACGCAGATGCGTCGCTGGGGACAGATTGCGGAGCAGAAGCCAGATAGCTGGTACGACGAGATAGCCAAAAAGGTGTATGACCCGGCAATCTACCGCCAGGCAGCAGAAGAGTTAATCGCGGAAGGCAAGATGGCGGCGTCCGATTTTCCAGACTTCTCTGTGGAAACCGGCTATCGCAAGCCACAAATGGAGTTTATTGATGGCATAACATTCGACGGAACGAAGCCTAATGCCTATATCGATAGCTTTCCGATCGGCTTGAAGGGCGGCGAAAAGTTGTAGAGGCGTCCTGGTTTCACAACTCACAGTCTGCAGCGGCGCAGGGAAGTGCCGCAACTGAACATCACTAGAAGTGAATGAAGGTGATTTGTAATGAAATATAAAGCTATGAATGTTGATGGGCTCGTGGCCCGGGTCAAGGGGTTTCAACCGAAAAACCTGCCAGAGCAGCTGACAGCGTTTGTCCGTGCACTAATTGTTCCAGTACTGGGTATCGCGGCTTTTCTCTTAATCTGGCAGCTTGGTGCCGCACGCATTGATACCTCGCTTGGCCAGTTTCCCGGGCCGGAACACGTCTGGAAGCAGATGGAAAATCTGGTGGCTGAACATAACCGGGAGCGTCTGAAGGCCGTAGCGTTCTACGAACGACAGGAAAAACGTAATGCCGCGAAGCTTGAGAAGGATCCAGATGCGACAGTGAAAATTCGCCCGTACACTGGAAAAGAAACCTTTCTCGATCAGATTCTGACCAGTCTGTGGACCGTGATGTCGGGCTTCGTTCTGGCCTCGATCATCGCCGTCCCTATCGGAATTCTTATTGGCCTGAGCCCAACCTTGTACTCCGCCATGAATCCGCTGATCCAGCTGTTCAAGCCGGTCTCCCCGCTGGCCTGGTTACCGTTGGTCACCATGGTTGTCAGTGCGGTCTATATAACCAAGGACCCGATGTTTCCCAAGGCCTTTCTCACTTCAATGTTCACCGTGGTGCTGTGTTGCCTGTGGCCCACTATCCTTAATACCGCTGTGGGTGTGGCTGGAATTAGCAAGGATTTAATCAATGTCAGCAAGGTGCTGCGTCTTGGTTGGTGGACGCACGTTTGGAAAATCGTTCTGCCATCATCTATTCCGATGATGTTTACCGGACTGCGCTTGTCTCTGGGTATTGCCTGGATGGTGCTTATCGCAGCCGAGATGCTGGCCCAGAACCCTGGCCTTGGGAAGTTTATCTGGGATGAGTTTCAGAACGGCAGTTCCAACTCTCTGGGGCGGATTATGGTCGCGGTACTGACGATCGGGCTGATTGGGTTTCTGCTGGACCGTGGAATGCTACTGTTGCAAAAGGGCGTCTCCTGGGACAAACAGGCCGTGTTGCGATAGGCATTCTCATTCTGATAACGAAAGGACGAAATTATGACTATGTCTCACTTGGATTTATCCGGTATCTCAATCGAATTCCCAACGCTGCAGGGTCCATTCAGTGCGCTGGATAACGTAAATATAAAAATTGACAAAGGCGAATTTGTGTCACTGATAGGACATTCTGGCTGTGGAAAATCCACAGTACTGAACATTATCGCCGGGCTTTATCAGGCCACAACAGGGGGTGTAATCCTGGACGGCAAGGAAGTCGATGAGCCTGGCCCTGACCGTGCAGTGGTGTTTCAAAACCATTCTCTGCTGCCCTGGTTAAGTGCCTATGAGAACGTTGAAATCGCTGTCAAGCGAGTCTTCAAGGGTGGCAAGAGCAAGGCTGAGATGAAGGCGTGGATAGAACACAACCTGCACCTGGTGCACATGGATCACGCCATGCACAAACGGCCCGATGAGCTATCCGGAGGCATGAAGCAGCGAGTCGGTATTGCCCGTGCGCTCGCTATGGAACCCAAGGTGCTGTTATTGGACGAGCCGTTTGGTGCGCTGGATGCGCTCACCCGCGCCCACATGCAAGATTCGCTGACGGAGATCCATGCTGAATTGGGAAATACCGTCATTATGATCACCCACGATGTAGACGAAGCCGTGTTACTTTCGGATCGCATTGTCATGATGACAAACGGCCCCGAGGCGACGATTGGTGACATTCTCAATGTTGAACTGGATCGACCACGCGATCGAATCTTCCTGGCGGACAGTGCGAAATACAATCACTATCGTGCTGCCGTACTGAAATTCCTGTATGAGCGGCAGCGCCAGCCCGGAGAAGAGGAGTCGGCCTCGTCATCGACCTCAACACCGGTAAAGCTTAGAGCCGTGAGAGGGAGAGATGCAGCGTGAGTAAGTGAAGAGTGATGATCATGGTAAACCCATTGTGGAGCAGCTATTTTGATTGAATGGCTAAAACAATCTATACAGCAACAACGGCAGTTTGTAGAGAATACACTCCTGCAATCGATGGGAGAGCTGTCCAGACGCTGCGCACGAGTATGGTTGAGCGATGAGCAATTGAATGCGGTGCTGCAGGATGGCTTTGCAGAGATTACCCTGTGTGACTTGATGTACGCTATTGATACGAACGGATACCAGAGAAGTGCCAATATAGCCTGCTCAGGGGCAGATCCATCCTTCATGCGGCAGAATCTGTCAGAGCGGCCTTACTTGATTACCGCGCTACCCGCTACGGGCATGGTGCTTTCAGGTGTGTATCAAAACCGTCTGACAGCAAGACCCTGTATCACGGCACTGCAAAGTGTTGGCAACGCCAACGGACCTCTCGGCTATATTGCTGTGGATTTCGAACTACGTCACTTGCCCAGCAGGGTGGTTCCAGAGCCTGATTCCAGCGAGTGGCGCCAGATTCGAGGAGATCCGGCGATACGTGGCGCACTGTTTACACAGCAGCACGTGGTCAGTCCTTTGGACCAGCACTTGGAAGGTTTGCTACCCATTGTGGAAGAACTGATTTGCGAGCGGGGTATCTTCCACATCAAGATCCATTATTCCAGTTCGCGTGCGACGCTTTGGCGCATCGGCAAGCCGTTTCACTATCGTGTACACGTGCTGGATGAGATACTGAATCCCTCCGTATGTCTGGCATATCCTACTGCGCTGTATCCCGATGATGCTGTGGTTCCCAGCGAGCGGGTCCGTTCCATTCTTGACCGGTTCACGATGCTACGGTTTATAGATAAGACGATTTATTTGCGTGCGGCATCGCTCAATGTGATCAATGGCATGATCGGATTGACCTTCTCATGTGATGGTACTCACTATATGAGCTTTGATGAGTTTCTGGACAAGGGGGTAGAGTTCTGGAGCAGTGGATCGTCTGAGGCTCGTGACTCACCGATTTGTAGCAGTTAAGGGTGCTTGTACCACTGCGTGACCAGATCGTGACCGACTCCTGTCATTTCGTGTCTGCTCCTGTCCACTTGTGGCAACTTATCGCGGGGCCTGTGTGCGTAAGTTGTTGAAAATAGGGAGGCCAGAAAACGCCATTAGGGTCTGAAAATCCCCGTGTCGGCAGTTCGATTCCGTCCCTGGCCACCACGCTTTGGAGGGTGCTTCATGGTCAGGTTGTCAGCGACAACAGCCCTCGTACCACCGGGCTCCAGGAGTTTGGCGGCTGTGGTGAATAGATGGGCAAGGAGTATCAGCAGATCCTTCAGAGCAGGGTAGGTTGCTTGCAAGAACAAGACTGTCTAAATTAGCGTTTTCAGTTAATAGTCAGCAATCCGCTTGGCACAGGGACACTGAATAAGCCTGCGGGAGTTTTGCGGGACTGAGTGCAGCACCGTTATGCACGGTACTGCATTCCAGGCAACGGACGCCCCGGTTATTTAGTATAAAAAACAATTAGATAGGTTGTAATTCTCGGACTTTTAATCCGATGGTCGAAGGTTCGAATCCTTCACGACCCACCATTAAATCAATAAGTTACGTTGTATCTTTCTTGCTACGCAAATCGAATGTG
>JBDLIZ010000341.1:0-6280 GCA_039714615.1 Pseudomonadota bacterium
CGTTTCAAAGATCTCAGCAACAGCTGGCACCGGTTCAAATTCGACACTTGCAACAAAGATTCCATTGATTTATTGGCGGCATTGCAGGAAATCTACGAACAGGCCACCCAGGAAGTGAAGGATACGAAACCAACCGCACATGACAAGTAAAACGGGACTGAGAAAAGTCCCTAATTATTGAAATCATTCCTAACGAAAACAACAAGCTAGCAGCGAGGCGAGCGGGTAATGAAAACGCAGGTAAGGCTTCTTTTTTCCATCATCTTTCTCATCCCATCCTTGGCATGGGCCGAAGACTGCGTGGAGTGTCATCGTCAGACCACACCCAGTATCGTGACTGACTGGCTGGCCAGTAAACACAGCGGTCAGGGGATCAGTTGTGAAAACTGCCACGGGAAGGATCATGTCACCAAAGAGGATGTCGCCAACGCCAAACTGCCCTTACCCGAAACTTGTGGCACCTGCCATAACAAGCAGCTCACACAGTTCAAAAGCGGTAAACATTCCCTGGCTTGGGCCGCGGTCAAGATCATGCCACCCACCCATCAGTTACCTATGGCCCAGACTTGGGGTACCAAGGGCTGTGCGGCCTGCCACAAAGTCGGCATCAAGACCGAGGACGATATACGTGAGATGAAGACCCATGGCCCTGGCTATGGCGTTGCCTCCTGTGATGCTTGCCATACCCGGCATATGTTTTCGGCCGAAGAGGCCCGTCAGCCTCAGGCTTGTCAGAGCTGCCACAGCGGTTCCGAAAGCCCCCATTGGGAGATGTATTCGGCTTCCAAACACGGCATACGCGCCCAGCTGAAACAGAACGGCAAACTGCCGGAAACTGC
Source organism: Pseudomonadota bacterium (assembly GCA_039714615.1). GTDB lineage: Bacteria > Pseudomonadota > Gammaproteobacteria > JAAEPA01 > JAAEPA01 > JAAEPA01. Next base: position 840 of record JBDLIZ010000341.1, read on the forward strand.
CTCCGCGCCCACCTGCCAGACCTGTCACATGCAACAAGGCAATCACGAGGTGCGCACCGCTTGGGGATACCTGGCGATACGTTTGCCCATCTCCGGCGACGCCGAGGACAACCAATGGAAGGAAGATCAGCAAGTGATCCTACGAGCCCTGGGGCTGATGGACGCCGATGGCAAATACACCGAACGCCAAAACATCATTAAGGCAGCGGACGTGGCCCGTCTGAGTAAGGAAGAATGGCAAGTGGAGCGGGACAAGATGGTCCGCACCTGCAACGAGTGCCACTCCAACGCCTTTAGCACGACACAGCTGAAACAGGGTGATGAAATGGTCAAGCAGGCAGATCATCTGCTGGCCGACGCCCTGCGTATCATCGCCGGTCTCTACAAGGATGGAATACTGGAGAAACCGCCCGGTCAGATCGATGTGTTCCCGGACTTGCTGACTGTCCATGATGCCCCTCGTACTCCGATCGAACAAAAACTGTTCACCATGTTTCTCAAACATCGCACTCGAGCCATACAGGGGACCTTTCACAACAATGCAGACTATGCCCTGTGGCAAGGCTGGGCCGAGATGGTACAAGACCTGACCCAGATCAAAAACTTGGCCCAAGCGCTGAGAAACGCTCATTCCCAAAAGGCGGAATCCGGCTCAAAGAAATCGGATAACCCCTCATAAACCCCTGACTTAAAAAGCCAATTTGAGGGAAAGAACAGATGAACCCATCGCCAAGAGCGCACATCTATCGATTGTTTTTCGCGCTGATCGTCTTTGTGGCCGCCTTTCTGGGGATCAGGGCCTTAGCCATCCCAGACAGCTGGGATAGTGAACGCTGGTATCGCACCGATTCCCTCGGTGAATTGCAATCACTGCCGCTTCGTTACGGAGGCAACGAGTCCTGCGAGACAGCGGGTTGTCATAACCCGGAGGAGGCGGCACGCCACGATAAAAAACTGGCCGCGCTAGCATTGGGCCCACACCGGGAGCTTGCTTGCGAGGTTTGCCATGGCCCGGTGGCTGACCATGTCAAGGACGGCAAGAAGGTCAATGAGGCCCAAGTCACGGTAGCCAATAAACTCTGTCTGAGCTGTCATAAAAAACTGATCGGCCGCCCGGAACAGTTCGCCCAGTTCAGCGAGACCTTGCTCTATCACGAGTTGCTGAAGGTGCGTGAAAGATCACTGTGCCGAGCTTGTCACGATCCCCATGAACCAAAATAGTCACGGTGCTGCGAGGAGAAGAAATGGCTAACCCTGGAGTAGACGGAAGAAGGGTATTCCTGAAAAAATTACTTGGTGGAACCGCAGCCGCCAGCGCGGGTGTGCTGTTGGTGTACAAGCAACCCGCACTGGCCAAACTGTTGGCCGCGGAGGGGGAAGAAGCCGCTGAAGCGCAAGCCCATCAATACGCCTTCGTGGTAGATATCGACCGCTGTATCGGCTGCGGCAATTGCGTCACGGCCTGCAGCACCGAAAACAACGTCCCGCAAGGCCAGTTCCGAACCTGGGTCGAACGCTATGTGGTCACGCCGGAAGGCGTACACATCGACTCTCCCAAAGGGGGCATGGAGGGATTCCCGGAACTTGACGAGACGCTCGAGAAACAGGCTCTCAATTCATTTTTTGTACCTAAGCTGTGCAATCAATGCGAAGATGCCCCCTGCGTGCAGGTGTGCCCCGTGGGCGCAACCTACCGCTCCGATGACGGTTTTGTATTAGTCGACCCGGAACACTGTATGGCTTGCAGCTACTGTATCCAGGCCTGTCCCTATGGGGCCAGATTCATGAATAAAGAGACTCATATGGCCGATAAATGCACCTGGTGCTACCACCGGGTCAAAAACGACAAATTACCGGCCTGCGTCACCGTCTGCCCCACCCATGCACGCAGCTTCGGCGATCTGAATGACAGCGCCAGCCAGGTGGCACAGGTGGTTCAATCGGACCAGTGGGATACCTTGAAGTCAGATCTGCACACAGGATGTCAAGTACTGTACTCCGGCCTGCCCAGAGAGGTGGTTTAAAATGACCCTGCCTAACGGTTCGTTGGTCAATTTCATATTTCCCAACAACGCTCACATCGACTGGTCATTGATGATCGTGATCTACCCCTATATCACGGGCTTGGTCGCCGGTGCATTCGTGGTTTCATCGCTATATCACGTCTTCAAAATCAAGGAATTTGAGCCTGTTGCACGATTTGCCTTGATTAGCGCCTTCTGCTTCGGTTTGTTCGCGGCCTTTCCGCTGCTGGTCCATCTGGGGCAACCCCAGCGGGCCTTCAACATCTTTTTCACTACCCACACGACTTCGGCCATGAGTATCTTTGGCTACGTCTATGGCAGCTACATGATCCTATTGATCGTTGAGCTCTGGCTGACCTACCGGGAATATTTTATTCAACGCGCTAATGAAACCACCGGCATCCCGCGGCTGATTTGGAGCACACTGACCCTGGGGGTAATGACCTATACCCCAGACTCTGCACGCGTCGATCATAGACTCAGCACCTTCCTGGCCGCCATCGGCATCCCCTGGGCCTGCACCCTGCATGGCTATGTCGGATTTATCTTCGGCACGGTAAAGGCCAATGCCTGGTGGGCAACCCCCTTACAACCCATTATTTTTCTGATGTCTGCCATCGTCAGCGGGATGGCCATGCTGTGCATAATGTACACCATTATCCACTGGCGCAGGGGCTGGAACTACGACTATGCCATGATCAAAAAGCTGATGGGGTTTCTGTGGGGGTTTTTCATCATTGATTTCACCTTGGAAATGTTAGAGATCATCTATGCCGCCTACGAACACGGTCATCACTGGTCCGTTGTCGGTCCGCTGCTCGGTGGGCCCTTATACGGCAGTTTCTTTATTGGCCAGGTAATGATTCTTTCGGTCATCCCCTTTCTGATTCTGGGCTATGTGGTGATCTCCCGGGTGGCGGGAAAGACCATGCTCTATCTGGCAAATATAGCCAGCCTGATGCTCGTCCTGCAGGTACTGGTCATGCGCTTCAATGTCGTGGTCGGGGGTCAATACATCTCCAAATCGGACCGAGGATTCGTTGATTTCCACTTCGAATTGTTTGCTAAGGAAGGCGTGCTGGTGGCGGTGGTCATCCTTGCGGCCCCCTTCATCGTGTATTACATCCTGTCCAAACTGATACCGATATTCAACCAAGACGACGTGACCAGCGGTGAAGGCTAAGCGCGAGTTCATTATGGATTTTGCAAATAGACTTGAACACATAACAGTGACCATGAAAAAACCAACGATTTGGATTGCGATGCTCTTCGCTATGGTGATGGTTGTACCGGCGGCCGCTAAACCCATCCCCTCCTCCACCCTGTCAAACAATTGCGCCGGCTGCCATGGCACCTATGGGCGCAGCACTGAGCCCATGCCTATCATAGCCGGGCTCTCCAAGGCCTATTTCAGCCGGGTCATGCGCCAATACCAGACCGGAAAACGCCCCTCGACCATCATGGGACGGCTTGCCAGGGGATACAGTGAAAGCGAACTCGATGATATGGCCGCTTTTTTTGCCTCGCAAATATGGAAATCTCCAGCCCAAGAGGTCGAGAATGCCATGGTTCTCAAAGGGGAAAAGATCCATGAAGAAAAATGTGAGGTCTGTCATAAAGACGGAGGCAGATACCAGGATGATGTTACCCCGAGAATAGCCGGGCAATGGCTCGAATATCTGGAAATCAGCCTGCAGGAATACTCGCGAAGCGACAGAAAGATGCCGCATTATTTCATGACTACCATATCTAACACTCTGAGTTCTAAGGATATCACTGCATTGGCCCATTTTTATGCCAATGAAAGATAAAAATGGCTGAGTTACCCATGACGGATGGGTTTTCAGGAGTGCAGAGTACGTTGAGTTTGTCGTAGAGCAAGACGGAACGCGTAAGTCATAGTTTTTTCTATGGCTTTCGTGTTCCAACGCCGCTATACGGCAAAAGCGGCGCACTATGTGCCCGGAAAATTCATTTGTCATGGGTATATTGTTGCGCCATTCCTCAGTGAACACATAAGGTAAGCTGATCGTGACACATACCACTCGCAGAGATTTCGTCAAATACTTAGCCGGCACCGCCGGTCTAGGCTGGGCCGCCTACGCACCGCTTAGCCACGCCGTTAAATACCAAGCTCGCGTGATTATCATCGGCGGCGGTTACGGGGGGGCAACGGTAGCCAAGTACCTGCGCTTGGCCAACCCCCATATCGAGGTCATACTCATTGAAAAAAAGAAGCAATACATCTCCTGCGCCCTGAGCAATGAGATCTTGACCCGGGAACGCACCATGGACAGCCTGACCTTCGATTACGATGGCCTTAAAAGTTTCTATGGTGTGAGGGTGATACATGACGAGGCCACCGAGATCGAACCCGTTAAGAAACAGGTGGTGACCCGTGGGGGTCAGACCTTGGATTACGATCGGCTGGTCGTCTCTCCAGGTGTGGCATTTCGCTGGGATGCCATCGAGGGTTATGACCAAGCGGCGAGCGAAATGATGCCCCATGCCTGGTTCGCAGGTGAGCAGACGCTGCTATTGCGGCGCCAGTTAGAGGCGATGGACGATGGCGGGCAGGTATTTATCGTTGCCCCACCCAACCCTTACAAATGCCCCCCGGGTCCCTACGAACGTGCTGGACTCATCGCCCATCATTTAAAACATCATAAAAAGAATAAATCCAAGATCCTGATCTTTGATGCCAAGGATGCCTTCGCCAAACAGGCCCTGTTCGAACAGGCCTGGGAGCAGCATTATCCCGGTATGATCCAATGGATCTCCGCCTCCAATGATGGCAAGGTGCAGGCCGTTGATACAAAAAAACTCGCTGTGGTCACTGAATTCGACGAACATAAGGGAGCTGTGATCAATGTCATCCCTCCGCAGAAAGCGGGCCTTATTGCCGAGCAGGCCGGGTTGGCGGATGAATCCGGCTGGTGTCCGGTAAATCAGCGCACCTTTGAGTCAAGGATCCACCAGGACATCCATGTCATAGGTGATGCCTGTATCGCCGGGCCCATGCCGAAATCAGCCTATTCGGCCAATACCCAGGCCAAGGTCTGCGCCGCGGCCATCGATGCCCTGATCAGCGGCAGCCCGACACCGGAACCCTCCTATGTCAACACCTGTTACAGCATCCCCGCCCCCGGCCACGGGATCTCTGTCGCCGGCGTCTACCGGCTTGAGGGTGAGAAGATCGTTGCGGTGAAGGGCGCGGGAGGCGTGTCACCCTTGGACGCCTCAGCATGGGAACGTAAGGTAGAGGCGGCCTATGCCCGCAGCTGGTTTAAGAACATCACCTCGGATATCTTTTTGTAATTTGGTTCATTAGCCCTATTTGAAACCAACCAAACCTAAGGCCAAAGGATTTCGCACAACGCGTCGCAACAACCATAATTGGACAAAATAAACTCTAGA
>JBDLIZ010000342.1:0-6270 GCA_039714615.1 Pseudomonadota bacterium
GAGATGATAAATGCCTATTTCACCTAACATGACAATTGGTTAGAAAGCAATGGCCGAGGCTTATAGGAAGTGAGTGTTCAGTGCAAGGTCATAAAGCCATAAGCGTCGGTAGCATGTTCATTTTCTGACTCCTAGAATCAATGCGGCCCCTATCCCGATTAGGCTAGACATTTTTCAAGCACCTAAGTCACTACAGGGTTTTGCGAGGATTGAAGCTCACTGCCATCATGATTTTCGTAAAGCTCCAAGATCTTGAAGCCCACACGTTCATCTATTTCTTGGAAGTCTCGTTTCTCGATGAATCCGAACTACATACGCAGAAGACGCTTCCAATCCGCATATCCACGCCCTAATGTTCGTTTCTTGACAGATTGCAGATTCAAATATAGCTTGCCTTGCTGTACATCTCCACAATAATTTTCCCATCTGGCCTGCCTTATCGTCCGCATTCCTAAAGGGGTTTAATAATGAATACGACACTGGCGTTTGATATCTACGGCACACTTATCGATACCCATGGGGTTGTTACCGCGTTGCGACAACATGTCGGTGATCAGGCGCTGCATTTCTCACAGATCTGGCGCGATAAGCAACTCGAATACAGTTTCCGCCGCGGATTGATGCATGTCTATCAGGACTTTTCTGTCTGTACCCGGCAGGCGTTGGATTATGTCTGTCAACTCCTGCAAGTGGATATACCCATCCAAGACCGGCAGGTATTGATGGATAATTACCGCTTGCTCCCGGCCTTTGACGACGTTTCTGGGGGGTTGGAAAGGCTCCATGCTGCGGGACATAAGATGGTTGCCTTCTCAAATGGCTTAAGCGTAGATGTGCGGCAGTTGTTAGAGCATGCCGGACTGATGGTTCACCTAGACGGTATCATCAGCGTGGATGAGATCAATAGTTTCAAGCCCGATCCGGCCGTCTACGCCCACTTTCTCAAACAAACCCGTACCCAGATAGACGATATCTGGCTCATTTCGAGCAATCCCTTCGATGTCCTTGGCGCGCATGCTGTGGGTTGGCGAACGGTATGGGTAAGGCGTGATACAAAGACGGTCTTCGATCCATGGGGTGTTGAGCCGAGTGCAGTAGTGAGCCATCTGAGCGAGCTCATTGATATTGTCTCCAAGCCCTGATTGGGGGGGTGAGAAGCTATCGGGTTAATTATTAAAGGGTGTGTATACCTTCTATTCTCTCTTCTCCCCCTCCCTAATACCCTTTCTCATCCATCGAATGCCAGCAATTCATCCAACGAAACCCTCGCCACCCGCATTCCAGCCTCTTTCAAGGCCATATAATCACCGGCGGCCTGGGCTTGAATGAGTTCTGAAAAGCCGTACTTTTGACCTGGGATGGGTACATTGGGTTCGATGTCCCCAACCACTTGAACGAACACGCCCGTTGCCGGGCCTCCTTTGTGGAACTGGCCGGTGGAGTGCAGATATCGGGGGCCGAGCCCCAGGGTCGTGGCGACCCGGTAGCGGTAACGCAAGGCCATGCGAATCTGTTGCAATGCAGGCAGGGTGGGAGAATCCGTATCGATATAGGCCTGCAGTGCTATATAATCTCCGACTCTGACCTGATCGAGGATTTTTGCCAGGGGCTCGGTGGGGATCTGCGGCAGGTCCCCGCTCAATACCTTGCCCGCGGCCTTTTTGGCGGCCTCCACATTGGGCTGGTCGAAGGGAGTGATCTGCAGAACGACGCCGGCGACCGCCGTGGCGAATTCCCAACGAAACACCTCCTCGCCCAGATCCAAGGGGCCCGTGTAATTCAGCGTGATTACCGGATGGCCAGCCTCGGTGAGCGTACCGAGCCCTTGGTGTTCGCCATAAGCAACGAACAGGCGATCATCGCCATAGATCTCGGGCGGACCCAAATCCTCGTCGACCACCGGCAGTATCCCCACACCATGCTTGCCGGTGGATTCCGCCACCAGTTGTTCAAGCCAACTGCCAAAACTGGAGATCTCGGGGGGCATGATCAGGGTGCATTTGTCCCGGCCGGCTTGGGCCGCGCTGGCCAGTATAGCGCCCAGGCGCAGGGCCGGATTTTCTGCGGCCGGGACGCAGGGTGCGGTGGCTGCGGCTATGTAGCCCGTGCGGCGCAGCAGTTCGGCGATATCGATACCGAGCAGTGCCGCGGGTACCATCCCAAAATGGGACAGGGCGGAATAACGGCCACCGATATCCGGATTGTTTCGGAAAACGCCTCGAAATCCTCGCTCGCTGGCAAGCACATCGAGATCGGAGTCGGCATCGGTGACCACGGCGAATTGGTCAGGGTTATTGATCCTGGCCCAGAAGTAATCGAATTGACTGCGGGTCTCTAGGGTGCCGCCGGATTTAGAGGCAAACATGAACAGGGTTCTGTCTAAAGGCAGCGCCTGTTCCATGTGTCGCATCGTCACCGGGTTGCTGGTGTCCAGCACCCTGAGGTCCAGGCCCTGCTCGTTATGCCCGAAGGCCTGCATCAGCACCATGGGGAACAGGCTGGAGCCCCCCATCCCACACCATAATACATGGCTGAGTCCGTCGGCCTTGACCTGTTCGGTAAAGGTCTTGAGGGTCTCGATCTGGCCTTCCATTTCTTCGGCGCTGTTCAGCCAGCCCAGTCGATTAGCGAGTTCGGTGGGGTCTTCGTGCCAGAGGGTATGATCACGCGACCAGAGGCGCTGACTGACCTTGTGTTTGGCGAGCATCCCGATGGTAGTATCGATTCGGTCGGTCAATCCCCCGAGATGAAATATTTCCTTGCGGGGTGGGCGCTCGATCAACTTACGCTTGGTATCGAGACAGCGCAACAGCTGGTTGTAGGATTCTATGAAGGCATCCCGCCCCTTGAGCTGGAGCTCGGTGGCCAAGGCCTGGAGATCGATACCGGATTGTTCCACCGCGGCGATGATCCGCCCGGCATCCATAGCGTTATTGGGCAGAAGGTCCTTCACCTCGCCTTGCTCGGCAAAGGCGAGTAGGGTGGGTTCGGGAATGGTATTGATGGTCTGGTCAGCGGCCAGGGCGGTGATGTAATAGGTTTCTGAGAGGGCTGGGTCCTTGGTCCCGGTGCTGGCCCATAGCAGTCTTTGTGCTTGGGCCCCCGCCTTGGCGAGTCGTTGCCAGCGATCCGAGGCCAGCAGTTTGCGATACGCATCATAGGTCTGCTTGGCAATAGCAATACCGAGTTGATTGCGTAGTTCATGGGGTAGCCTGGAGGCCGTCTTGCCGTCCCAGCGGGAGATGAATACTGAAGCGACCGAGGCGACATTGAGATCCATTCCATCTTGCAGACGGTGCTCGAGGCCCTTAATGTAGGCCTCGGCCGTGGCGAGATAGTGCTCAGTGGAAAATAATAGGGTTACGTTTACCGGCACCCCGGCGTGGATCAAGGCCTCGATGGCCGGCAACCCCTCCTCGGTGCCGGGGACCTTTATCAGGAGGTTTGCCTTGCCGGCCTTCGCGTAAAGTCGCTTGGCCTCGTTGATAGTTGCCTCGGTGTCATGGGCCAGGCGGGGCGAGACTTCCAGCGAAACCAGACCATCGAGGCCACCACTGGCCTCGTAAGTTGGGGTCAGCAGCTCGGCCGCGGCGGTAAGATCCTCTAGGGCCAGTTCGAAAAACAGCGATTCAGCGCTCTGTCCCGAGCCGAGACGCTTGCGGATGGCGGCATCATAGTCGGTACTGCTCAGGATGGCGCGTTCAAAGATGGTGGGATTGGAGGTCAGTCCAGTGACGGATAGGTCTTCGAGATAGCGGCTCAGCTCTCCACCGGTGAGCAGTTTGCGGCGGATATTGTCAAGCCAGATGCTCTGTCCCGCCTGTTGCAGTTGATTCAATGCAGTCATGTTTATTCTAATTATCGAGAGATGTTTTCAGTTATTAAGTGAGATCATCGTTAGTATGAATGATCCCATGGGGTGAGACAAATAATGATAAAGAGTGATGTGTTATGGTGATGTCTATGAGCAATGCTAGGATCAATAGCCGTGTTACCCCGGAAGGCAGTCTCGAGGTCCTCTCGCAGCATGAGGTCAGCAAGCTTTGCGATCATACTCAGGGAGGGTTGTATGAGATATTCCGTCAATGTGCACTGGCGGTGCTGAACACCGGGGCAACCATCGACAGTGCCAAGCTGGTTCTGGAAGAGTTCAGCGATTTCGATGTTCGAGTCATCCAGCAGGAGCGGGGCATAAAGTTGGAGGTCATCAATGCGCCGGCCAGTGCCTTTGTTGATGGCAAGATGATAAGAGGTATTAAGGAACACCTGTTTGCCGTGCTCAGAGATGTCGTGTATGTCAGCAGTGAGGTCAACAACAGCAAAAAATTCGATCTGGGTAATTCAGAGGGCATTACTAACGCCATCTTTCATGTCCTGCGTAATGCCAGGATACTGAGATCTCAAATCCACCCCAATCTTATCGTCTGCTGGGGTGGTCATTCGATCGGCAGGATTGAATATGACTATACCAAGGAGGTGGGTTATGAGATGGGATTGCGGGGATTGAATATCTGCACCGGTTGCGGTCCCGGTGCGATGAAAGGTCCCATGAAGGGAGCTACCATTGGCCACGCCAAACAACGTATCGTTGGTGGGCGATACATCGGTATCACCGAACCTGGTATTATTGCCGCTGAATCGCCCAATCCTATCGTCAATGATCTGGTGATCATGCCGGATATCGAAAAGCGCCTGGAGGCGTTTGTACGCATCGGTCACGGCATTGTGGTCTTTCCCGGAGGCGCTGGAACGACAGAGGAAATTCTTTATCTGCTGGGGATCTTGTTGCATCCGGACAACAACAAGATTCCTTTGCCCGTGATTTTTACCGGACCCGGGAACAGCGAGGACTATTTTCGCAAGATCCATGGATTCATCGGGGGGACGCTGGGTCGCGAGGCGCAGCAGAGATACAAGATTATTATCGATGAACCTGCCAAGGTGGCCAGTGAGTTCAGGAAAGGCATCACTGAGGTGCGCGATCACCGAAGGGTGAGTGGCGACGCCTATTACTATAATTGGTTACTCAAGATCGACAGTCTTTTTCAACTGCCCTTTAGACCCACTCATGCCAATATGAAAGGCCTAGGATTGCATCGAAATCAGGACCGGCATCAGCTCGCGGCGAATCTGAGACGAGCATTTTCCGGTATCGTCGCAGGGAATGTAAAGGTTGATGGCATTCGGGCCATAGAAGAACATGGGCCCTTTGAAATCAATGGTGAAAAGGCGGTGTTGCGGCCTCTGGATGCCTTGCTGTCGTCTTTTGCCGATCAGGGGCGGATGAAGCTGCCGGGCAGTGGTTATGATCCTTGTTACCGTATTGTTTCTTGAAAATCCTTTTTAATTCGCCCCTGGTTGGCACAATGACGGGTTGACATGCTTGAAAATGATTCGTGAACGGTGGTGAAGATACATGAAACAGCAGTGGTTTCGGCCGCGGCCCATTTGGAATCGGGGGTCAGTATCGGGCCTTACGCCGTCATTCAAGATAATGTATACATCGGTAGAGACACCGTCATTGGACCACATGCCGTCATCCATTCCTATGTAAAGCTAGGAACAGGCAATCGGATTCATGCCCATGCCGTCATCGGTGATTTGCCTCAAGATATAGGGTTCTCCGGTGATCGCACATGGGTGGTCATCGGGGATAACAATGTGATCAGAGAGCAGGTCACGGTACACCGCTCTACAAATAAGGAGCGGCCCACCGCCATAGGTTCGGGTTGTTTCATGATGACGCAATCCCATGTGGGCCATGATTGCCAAATTGCGGATGGCGTGATCCTAACCAACTGCGCCACCTTGGCGGGGCATGTGCAGATCGGCGTTCAGGCGGTGCTCGGTGGCTTGGTACCGGTGCACCAGTTTGTGCGCATCGGTTGTTATGCCATGGTCGGGGGTAATACCGGTATACGCAAGGATGTCCTACCCTTCAGCATGGTCAGTGGTGAACCGGCTCGCCATTTTCGTCTCAACACGATAGGCTTACGCCGCTCTGGAATCAGGGGACAGAGATACCGGGAGCTGGAAACGGCATTCCGGATGCTACGAAGAGGAGAGAAGCTGGATGCACTGCCCGCGACACCGGAGATCGATCTGCTCAGGGGCTGGCTGAAGGCGCCATCCAAGCGAGGTCTTACTGGATTTTCGGCAGCGCGGTGAGGACTAGTGCTCTATCAATGTAAGTGTACGGATTCAGCGTCCCTGTGGTGTTTCGCAGCAAGGCGCAGTGCGAAGGCAATGTCTATCACCTTGTCGAGCACT
>JBDLIZ010000343.1:0-6269 GCA_039714615.1 Pseudomonadota bacterium
ATAATATGATTTATGCGCGATTAGGTATTTTTTTGCTATTTTTGTCCCAAATTCTGGAGCATCAAAATACTCAAAAAACCCCCGATTTCGACAGCCTAGTAATGACCTAACACCTGCGTAGGGGCTTCCTCTCAAATACTGGCTGAGTGGCCGCTGCAGCGAATCTGCTAAGGATAGCGGGTTAAGAAAAGAACTTCACTACCCTTTTGCGAAGAGGTTGTCAGAGACAAAAGAAATAGCCCTGAGCATACGAGACATGCCCAGGGCCACTCAAGAAACGCAGTGAGATAAGATTAACGAACCAGTGCCAAGTTCTCGTCAATGATTTTCGGAGTAATGAAGATCAGCAACTCACCCTGGTCGTTGCTTTCAATATCGTTGCGAAACAATCGCCCCAATATTGGAATATCCGAGAAAAACGGGACTCGGGAAGTGCTTTTATTCATCGTCTGATCATATATTCCGCCCAATACTACGGTTTGTCCATTATCTACCAATACTTGTGTTTCAATCGCCCTTGTGTCGATACTCGGCACACCAGCAAATATTTCACCAACGCTGTCGTTAGTGACGGCGAGATCCATGAAAACACGATTATCCGGTGTAATCTGAGGCGTTACTTTAAGGCTTAACACGGCCTTCTTGAACGAGACCGAGGTTGCACCGCTGGATGAGGCTTCTTGATATGGCACATCAACACCGCGCTCGATGCGAGCTTCAGTCTGATTGGAGGTGATGATCCGTGGTGTGGATATGATCTCAGCCCGGCTTTCCGCCTGAGCAGCAGATAGCTCAAGTTCAAGCAATGTGCCCAAAGGGAGCTTGGCTAATGCAATCCCAATACTGCCCGCCGGATTTGGTACAGGTAAATTTACGTTCAGCGAATCATTGAGTTCAACAGGGTCACCGTTAATCGCATCCGTCGTAGCATCTAAATTTCCCGAGACAAAATCACTGTTGAGACCACTGCCTGCAGGATTGTTGTTAAAGTTACTCACCCCAAAGCGTACTCCAAGCTCTTTACTAAAATTATCGCTGGCTATCACGATACGGGACTCAATCAACACTTGACGAACGGGTATATCCAGTCGTTTGACTATATTGCGTATTTCCGCTAATTTTTCTGTGGTATCTTGGATCAGCAAGGTATTAGTGCGTGCATCTATACTAACGGCACCTCGCCCGCTGAGCAGAGAGTTTTCTGGGGCCTTGAGCAGTGAGGCGATGTTGCTTGCCTGAGCATAATTTATTTGCATGAACTCAGAATGCAATGGTGCAAGCTCCTGAACCTGTTTATGTGCTTCAAGTTCGAGTTTCTCTCTGGCAGCGATCTCTTCACTAGGTGCAATGAGCATAACGTTTCCTGTTTGACGCATTGCTAACCCTTTCGTTTTCAGAATGATATCTAAGGCTTGATCCCAGGGAACATTTTTTAGTCGCAGCGTGAGAGAACCGCCTACCGTATCACTCACTACCAGATTTAGTCCTGTAAAATCAGCAATCAGCTGCAGTACCGAACGTGTTTCAATGTCTTGAAAATTAAGAGACAATTTCTCTCCGGTGAAAATCAGCTTCTTGCGTTGCTCCTTAACTACCTTCGAAACTTCACGCACCTCAACCGTAAAAATATTATCTGCCTGGTAAGCTAGATGGTTAAATTCCCCCATGGGCTCGATCACTACTCTAACCTTGCCATCCTGATCTAGGGTATCAATGGTTTTGACTGGAGTGGCAAAATCCACGACATCAAGTCTTCTTTTCAATTTCTCGGGTAACTCGGCACCCGTTATCTCAAGGATGATCTTACCACCTCGTTCACGGAGATCTACTGGAATAGCCGAGTCGGAAAGTGTCAGAAGAACCCGACCTTCCCCTGAATCACCACGGCGAAAATCGATATTGACTACGCTAGGGGGCACCGACATAACAGTGTTATCGTGTTTTTCCTTGTTACCTGATAACCGTTTAGAAGCATCTACTGTCTGATCACCTAATGTTAGAATCAGATCATTGCCAACGACAGCAGTATGATATCCAACCATTCTAACTAGATTCATTACTACTCTAGTACGACCTTTCGCCTCAACGATATTGATGCTTCGGGCTATTCCGATACCTATTTCCTTGGCGCGCCGATTAGTTTCATTTTTCGTGTCAGGAAAATCTAACGCAATCCTTGCTGGATTATCAATAGAGAAAGTATTGGGGGCTGATGGCGTGGTTTCGAAGGAGAGAATAAATTGGAACTGCTCACCCGGGAGGGTGGAAAATGCAACATCTTTTAATGCATTTTGAGAGGCAATGGCATTATTGTCTAATAGCACAGCCACTATGAGCAAGCCCATAATGGCCATTATGCTACGCATCAGCGTCGCTTGGTAAAATCCCCTACACCAAAGCGCTAATGCCGTGGCGTTGCTCATGTGTTTGTATTGTTGTACCACCTTGTACATATCCCTTACCTCAATACGTTCGCCTACTTATATTTCGGCCGAAACTACTATTCCTTTAGAGCGATGGCACCAGCACGTCCTCTCCACCCACCGAAACCATCAGGAATTATCTCTGTGAGATAAATCTCTTCATCGGTAATTTCAACGATCTTCCCGTAGTTCTGCCCCATGTAATTGCCTTCAGTCACTCGCTGGATGGTCGAGTCTGGTGTTCGAATCAACGCCCATAACGCATTTCCTTGTGACAAAGTACCAACCATTCGTAGCGCATCCAGAGGAAATGTTTCCAGATACTCAGCGGTACGATTCGGGTCGGGTGACAGCCCCGAATTTAGTGGTCGGTTCTTTTTTGTGAGCTTCACTGACAGCTCATTAGAGTCGAATGGATCCCGTAAGTTTTCGGCCTGATACTCAAAGCTTTTGTATGGCTTTACTTCAGGCAAAGGATCAATTTTATATGACTTTCGCGCTTTAACATCTTCCACATATTGTTGCAAATCCAGTATGTCCCGCCCGCACCCCAAGAGAGCCATCCCGACGACCAACGTTATAATCACCCTTAATATATATTTATACCTAAGCACTATTCGTGAGATACCATTAGGTATAAATCCGTCGTTGAAGCGCGAATCACCCATCCCTGCTACTCTCCGTCTTCTAGGTAGCGATATATCTTAGCCGTAGCGCTCATCGTCATATTTGATCCTTCCTTCCCTGGATTTAATGCGATATTGTGTAGAGTAACGATACGTGGAAGTGCGGCAACGCCACTGGCGAATTTACCAAATTCATGGTAACCACCTTTAACCTTAAGGTGGATAGGTTTTTCCGCGTAGAAATCCTTCTTTATTTCACTCTCCGGTCTAAAAAGATCAATCTCGAGACCGCTAGCCAATCCGGTCTGAGAGACATCGACGATTAGACTTGGAATCTCGGTTTTACTCGGAAGCTGTCTTAACAACGCACCGAATGTCCTGCGCATCTCTTCCAGCTGTTTCTTATAGTCTTCCAAATTCGCTGCCTTTTTTTGCTTACTCTCAAACTTATCACGCAGCTCCCCTTCCCTGGTTTCAACCTTTTCCAGCTCAACCAATTGATCCTGTGTATCGAAATAGTATCCAGCACCGATTATGGCGACACATAATATAACGATGGCACCTATGCGGATGGGCAAGGGCGCAGTGCTAATAGTGTTAAGATCAATATTATTGAGTGCCGCCAGATCCATGGTTTGTTAATCTTTCTCCTGTTGTATGTCTTTTGGAGCTGTCTGAATCGCTCGCAATTTGAAACTGCTTATCCTACCCGACTTTGCATCTTTTGATTCAATTACACTCAAGGTCGGATTCTTGAACCAGTCCGATTCATCGATATTCCGCATATATGCCGAAACCCGTGCATTTGATTCCGCCTTACCACTGATGTTCAGTGTGTTTTCACTTTGTTTTACGCCACTGAGATAGACGCCATCGGGTAGTGTACGAACTAGTTCATCGAAAAGATGTACGATACCCGGACGCGTAGCCTGAAGGTTTTTTATTACATTCATCCGCTCAATTAAGGCCTTCTTTGTTGACTCCAGCTTTTTTATTTCTTTGATTTTGTTGTCCAGTATCTTGATCTCGTTTTCGAGAAACTTATTACGCCGTTGCTGGTAGTCAATAACGCCATTAACCTGTATATGCACGAAACCCACTAAGACAGCGGCTAAGGCCGCAGAGAACAAAGCAGTAGAGACAAAATTCTTCTGTTGCTCTTTGCGACGCGCCTCTCTCCAGGGCAGTAAATTGATCCGTGCCATATCAGTCAAAACTCCTCAACGCCAACCCACAGGCGATTATAAGAGACGGAGCATCATTGCCGAGTTTTTGAGGATTTATTCGAGAAGATAGGGATGTCTTTCCAAAAGGGTTTGCAATTGATGTGGAAATCCCCAGTCGAGTATCAACCAGCTCGTCTATGCCTGGTATGGAGGCACATCCCCCAGCCATAATGATGTGATCGACCGTGCTATGCTGAGTGGAAGAATAAAAGAATTGGAGCAGTCTATTTAGTTGCTGAACCACCGATTCTTTAAAAGGGTCAAGCAACTCAGGCACGTAGTTTTCCGGTAGGTTACCTTCTTTTTTGGCTAGACCAGCCTCTTCATAGGAAAGACCATAACGATTCATGATCTCCTCGGTCAGCTGCTTTCCACCAACAGGCTGCTCCCGAGTGTATATCATCTTTTGGTCTGATATTACATTCAAACTCATCATGGTGGCACCCATATCGACCACGCAAACGGTTTTTTCTCTAAACTGCTCCGGCATCTGATCGCCGAGAAGAATAAACGCATTTTCTACAGCATAAGCCTCTACATCTACAACCTTTGG
This sequence comes from Pseudomonadota bacterium, assembly GCA_039714615.1. GTDB lineage: Bacteria > Pseudomonadota > Gammaproteobacteria > JAAEPA01 > JAAEPA01 > JAAEPA01. Next base: position 4,829 of record JBDLIZ010000343.1, read on the forward strand.
TGTGAGACCAGCGAACTCCGCAGCACCCACTCGCATGTCTACATTCTCGCTACGAGATGCTGCCAGAAGAATGTCAACGGTTTCGGAATTCCCTTCGGTGGGCCCCAGAACATTAAAATCCAGGTTGACCTCTTCCAGGGCATACGGTATGTACTGATCGGCCTCTAGTTGAACCTGCCCTTCCATATCATCGTCTTTTAAGGAGGCAGGCATGGTGATTACCTTGGTTATCACCGCAGAACTGGCGACGGCCAACGCACAAGCCTTGGTCTTAGTCCCCGAACGTTTTAAAGCCTTTTTTATCGTTTCACCCACGGCATCAACATCCGATATAGCCTTATCGGATATGGCGTTGGGTGGCAACGGCTCAACCGCATAATGCTCGACACGATAACCGGAACCCGTTTTACTCAGTTCCAACAATTTTACTGATGTGGAACTGACATCGACGCCGATCAGCGGTGTTTTTCTACGAGTGAACAGAAACACAATTATCTTTTACAAGTTAAAGGTTATAATCCTTGAAATCTGCCAACTTAGTTGAGCCAATACCACAACTGACATCCTGTGCTGAAACCTTACTTTGTATATGCGCTTCTTACTCCAAAGCGCCCGGTTATTTTTAACTTCGATTTCAGGCTTGAATAAATTTTAACCATTATGTCTCTCTTAAAGAAGTTAGCACGCACTGGCTTTGTCGCTTTTTTGCTACTATTTATCTTAGGGCTTAGCGCCATACTGGGAATCTATATATTTTTGGCCCCGGGCCTTCCTTCTGCCTCCAAGATCAAAGAGGTCCATCTGCAGGTTCCTCTGCGAATATATTCTCTGGAGGGTGATTTGCTTGCCGAATACGGCGAAAAAAGACGCAAGCCATTAATTATCAAAGATATCCCATTACTAATGAAACAAGCATTTCTAGCCGCCGAAGATAACAGATTTTTTCACCATCCAGGGGTAGATTACCAAGGCCTTCTACGCGCTGCAGTTCACCTAGCGAAAACTGGGCAAAAAGGGCAAGGGGGTAGCACGATAACAATGCAATTAACCCGCAATTTCTTTCTCAGCAGAGAGCGCACTTACACACGCAAACTCAGGGAAATCTTTCTTGCATTGAAGGTAGAACGAGAACTGACCAAAGAAGAAATACTCGAACTGTATCTCAACAAAATCTATCTCGGTAATCGGGCCTATGGTGTAGGAGCAGCCGCCGGAGTGTACTACGGAAAGCAAGTTAGCGAGCTCGATATAGCTCAAATCGCGATGATCGCTGGGCTGCCCAAGGCCCCTTCAAAATACAATCCAATAGCCGACCCGGAAAGGGCCAAAATACGGCGTAATTATGTATTGAGCCGTATGCACACATTGGGATTCATTGGAGAACAAAGCTATGAGGCAGCCATCTCAACCCCTGTTTCAGCACAGCCACACAGCCCTGTTG
>JBDLIZ010000344.1:0-6211 GCA_039714615.1 Pseudomonadota bacterium
AATTATATCTCACTGATTAAAATGGAATTATTTTTCAAAAATTCGATGAAATTCTGTAATTTGGGCAAATTATGAGGGATAGCTGACAAAGATGGGCTAGGTAAACTGGCTCATGATGACCTGCACCCAGTAAGTCTTGAGCAAAATGGACTCGCAACGAAAAAGATCGATACTCCAGAGGCTGTCTTTGGAATGTCCGAGCAATGTCAGCCACGACGGCCCCTTGTGATCGGGAGTTGGGGAGTAGTGATTGACGAACATGCACCTGACCACATCTTTATCGATGTTTGACCCGAAAGCTTTGTTGGTCTGCTGCGCGATCCGGGGACAGCCAAACCGTGGATTACACTTTTTCTTCTCTGGGATGGTCCCTTGGGCCCCGGCTTGCCTTTTTTACGGGATGAATACAGTAACTGATATTTGCGTTTCTAGAATGCTTCGTGGAATCTAAGTAGTGTAGACGGCTTGATGACAACCGCGGCCCGCAGCATATGGTGTGGACTGAGAAACAGCGACCAGAAGCCCAGCAGGAATCGATCAAGCGCTGAAAGATTGGGTGTGCGTTGCCGAGAGCGATTGATCACCAGGAGCTGCTGTTTCATGAGAAGGTTGTCAGCGACAACGGCTTTTGTACCAACGGGTCCCACGAGTTTGGCGAGGGTAGCCATCAGATGTATGAGGAGCACGATCATATCCTTCATGGGGAAACAGAGTAGGGCAAGACCACTATCCAGCGCAAAGTTTCTCAAGTGCCAGTTTTCTATCGAGAATATATAATTCGCCAGGGACACCTCCAGGGGTTCGGTTCAACGACTCAAGGACCGGGTCAAACAACTGACAGACCGCCGCCGATGTCCGGTACCGCTTGACGATGTCATGAACGAACTCAACGCCAGCCTGCGAGGCTGGACGGGTTACTTTCACCATCGGAACAGCTCAAACGTATTTCGCAACGTCAGGATGCAGGTTGAACAACGACTCAGGACGCATTTGCGGCGACGGCATAAATTGCACAGCCGCGGTGCGGCCTATGCTCGTTTTCCCAACCACAGATTGTACGAGCGATTTGGTCTTTTCAAACTGCCGACAACGGCCGGATGGAAGAAGGCGCATGCCTTGTGATGAAGAACATCGGAAAGCCGTGTACGGGCGAACCGTATGCACGGTTTGATGAGGGAGGGTAGGTTACCGTGTCGACGGTTGGACTATTGAGGCACCGCCAGACGAAAGGGGCGGATACAGATAGGTTTGTCCTACGGGAATGTGATGCCTGCTCTCTACTCTACCCTTCTTTCCAAATGAAACTCGCTAACAAGACCACAAACGTACTGGGTTCTTTGGTACGGAGATCTGGCAGTAAGCTGTTACACGGTAATGGATACCGCTAGGGGAACGGGGGTCAGAAGGCCCCCGTTTTTTCAAGCGTGGATCAGCTCGTAATTGGAGCCAACGTCAACTCGACACGACGATTCTGTTGTCGACCTGCATTGGTGTCGTTATCTGCGATTGGGCGCGACTCACCGTAACCGACAGTAATGAGGCGCAGGTGCTCGATCCCCTGAGTGCGCAAATATTGGCCAACACTGGTTGCACGTCGTTCCGACAGCGACTGGTTGTAGGTTTCTGTACCACGGTTATCCGTGTGGCCAGCCACCTCGACGACTGTCTTTTCGTACTCCTTGATCACCAGCGACACCGAGTTCAGTACGCTATAAAAATTAGACTTTACATCGGCGCTGTTGGTTGCAAATGTCACGTTGCCGGGCATATTGAGAATGATTTCATCGCCGACACGCGTGACACCGACGCCGGTACCCTGCAGCTGCTCACGTAACTTGGCTTCTTGCACATCCATGTAGTAGCCAACACCACCCCCGGCCAGTGCACCCACACCTGCACCGATTAGCGCCTTCTTGCGTCGTTCTTTCGAGTGGCCGCCAGAGAGTGCGCCGACAGCAGCCCCGGCAGCCGCGCCGATTCCCGCCCCGATGGCGGCCTTGCTGGCCTGCTGTTCGCCTGTGTAGGGGTTTGTGGTGCATCCCGACAGCATGGCTAGAGCCGCTATAGAGACCAGGTTAATGAAGTTACGCAATTTTCGGTACATACCCAAATACTCCTTGAAGGTAGACAGTCAGAGACTCACCCAAAGGTGTGCCAAAAGCTCTAAACAACACGACAAACTATTGGTCGAGGTTAGCCCGGAGATCACATTAGTCGTCCATTTGCTAGACCTCTTTGCAGCGGTCTGAGCACCGGTTTTAGCGATTCCTGCAACCACTTCATCGAAGCGTTGATCCAGCCACAGGAATTTCGGCAAGGCAACACAACGCTGAAGTTTGTCAGGCGGAGAATGTGAGATGCATCACATACGGAACGGACTAATGACATGGTTTTCAGCTTGAGGGACGCCGTTATTATCCGCTCTACGAATAACGGAAACTGGCCGGAATACGAACTACAGACTGATTCTATATTAGGTAAATAAAGGACGGAAGTCGGCCAATACCTGGTATTCGTTAAATTCAGATGAACGGTAAATTTATGCTGTAAGCAGTCATTGAGATGTACAAGATGAATGGCAATTTCTTCGACCCCCCAGAATAGATCCTGAGTCCTGCGAGATCCGGCTCCAGCTGAATGCGCAATCGTCTGACATCCACCAAGGGGTGGAGCAGACGGAAGGCGTGATAGGGGCAGGGGATCAGGGACTGGTGATTGGCTACGCGACGGATGAAACTCCGGAGTTGATGCCGCTGCCGCTGGTGCTTGCCCATCGACTCATGGAGAGGCAGGCAACGATCAGAAAGTCTGGTGAGATTCCCTGGTTGCGGCCTGATGCGAAGAGCCAGGTGACGGTTCGCCTGCGCATGTGTCAGTCCGGCTTGTTTGATCAGAAAGGTAGATATCGCGCGGTGGATGACCAGCAGTACCGGCGAGAGTAGGTGTGGATGGACTGCATCGATGGCTGAACATCGCATTCGAGGAAATCCAGGCGGCGTGAAGCGTTGAAACATGAATGGGAATCGCGTCCCGCCGGAGTCTGCACGAATGTGATCTTTTTGTCGTGTGGTCCAGTGGGACGCCGCCGTCCGTTGCGTTTGGCGGACCTCGGGAGTGAACCGCGGTCCGCCGTGAGTGAAGTGAGGCTACAGGATACTACGCTGGTCCGTCAGGGCAGCGGATACAACCTGATCTGCACGTGGTAGGCGCCGGTCGTGTCCAGGCTCCACATGTAGTCGACGAAGTCTGCGATGTTGAATACCCATTGGTTGTCATAGCTCTGGCAGGCAGCGGATGTAGCGATCGAAAGATCAGCAGGACACAGCAGTGTCGTGCCGTCGTCCGACAAGACGCCCACATCGGTCAACAGTCCGCATTCCTCGTAGATGCCGTCAGGCACACCGCCCGGTCCCGTGTCGTCCCTGCAGCACAGATCCATAGACGAGCAGGTGTAATTGCCAAGCGCGTCGTAACAGTAGGCGTCGAGGTCGGTCTGCAGGTAGCAGATCTCCCCGGTCCATTCGAACAGCCCCGTCAGATTGGTCGCCTTACGCGCACCTTTTCCGGTGGAGCCGTCGGTAGCCGTTCGATACAGCGTCGCCCCGTCGGAAGAGAAGGTGGAGGTTCCGTTCTTGTCCACCAGGCCGAGGAGTATGAGGTCATTGCCGGCCTCGTCTGTCACTGCAAAGAGGTCAGGCTGAATGCTGACACTGGGTTCGCCGCCATCGAGCGGTTTGCCGCCTAGGCGCCCGTAGACAGCGTAGCCGCCGGCGTTCGCCGGGAGACGCAGCACCGCCGGGTCACCTTTGCCCGTACCGTCGTCCGGGAAACTTTCGGTACACCAATCGGTGACCTCGAGTGTTGCGGTCGCGGGCGCGCTCTTCGGGCCCTTTGAGCCCGACTCCATCAATACATTGATGGGGTCGCCGTTCTGCTCTCGTGGGAAGAAGATCGTATTGCCGAAGACCTGCGTTCCGGTTTCATCGAATTCGGCAGGGGGGCAGTTGAAGTCCGTTTTTTTGGCGTTCAATATCAGGTTGTGATGGGGGCCGCTGGGAAATCCGTTGCCGAAAGGCAGGCCCTGGTCATCAGTGGGTTTGGCGGCGTCGGCGTTGATGGCAAGGGTAGTCACCGCTGCAACCAGCACGCTGGAGAAGGTTTTGTTGTGCATAGCAAGTCCCTCAATACCTCTGAGAATTTGAATTGAGAGGGCCCGGATTTTCGGTAGCCCGGCTGTCATGGCTTCCGGGGGAAGCGGTAGACCCGAGGCTTTGCGCCCCAGACTTTCGCCTGGTTTGCCATTATCGAACCCTGTATGCGAGCGATATTCTTCGCTGCTCAAAATATAGCTTGAAAGGATCAGACAGGTCGCACTACATTAACTAACAGTATGTATTTGTTGACAGACACGCACTGAAGCAGACCAGCCGTTCGATTGCAGCCCCCAGTGGTGGTTGCCCATGACACGACGCCGGATTGCCGCCGGGCTAAGGTTGACGACGCCGTCCTGGCATAGGGTCCGCGCCACCAGCCCGGAGACGGCCGGAATGCCTCGGCTGGCCCTACGGAGTCCTCGGCAGGAAGCGCAACCCAAAGGTGCAGGCCACAACGTCAGGACGGCTTTCGCGCCCACGCGATGTACAGCAGTCCGATCAGCAATAACATGAGCGTGCCCGGTTCGGGGAAGTTCGGGCCTCCGCTGACGTAGGTCAGACGCAGCGCCTGCCCAATGGAACTGCTAACCAGGTCGGCAGCGTGACGACCGAGGCAATGAAGTCCATCGGCAGATGAATAGAAGATATAGACACCCTCTTTCACAAGAATCGAGGGCTGCCATCAATAATGGTTACCTCAAAGTGGTAAGCTATACCACGTAAATCTAAAGGCAAAATGGAGGCGTCTATGAAACGGAATATAGTCTACGTAGATCTTGATGTCGATGATGCACAGCACCACGGTTCTGCATTGGATAAAAGGTACTGGTGAAGTCATTGACTTTAAGATGCCGGTCGACGCTGATGGTGTCACCCCTCTAGCTAGGTCGCACAGTATCTCAAGACCGTAAAAGCAGTCATTGCCTTGCCTCAGGCGAAGGGCAGCAACGGGTCGCTATGTATAGCTATACATAGGGGTCGTTTGCGGCCCAGGGTGTGTGAAAACTTAAGCCAATTTTTGGAAGTGGAAAACAGAGTTACCAATGCCATCATTTGTGCCTCTTTGGTGGGGCAAAAAGTACAAAATATTGGGATATGTGGGTATTTTTAGGGGCGGCGCACCACCAGTCAGTAAAATCGCGAGTTTTCACACACCCTGGGCCATTCGATAGCAGACGAATAAAATTTCTTCATCATGGAAAAAGATGTTACGTCCAAGAATAAATCACTCCGACCCATTTCCCTTTATTTGTTCGGTACAAAAGCTATTCCTCGCCTTCAGGCTTAGGAGCCGTGATCCTGTCTTTGTACAATTTTGCCAAAGGAAGCCAGACTTCCTGGAAAAGTAAATTTTCTTTGTCGTAATCTGTATCAGTAGACTCGATAATGCTAATCGCACGCCGGTACAAATACTCTTCTAGTTCTAGTTTTGAAGCCATCTGCCTTATCCTCTCTCGATAGTATTTTTTAATTACGCCAATCTCTCGTCTGAATGAGTCAGACCAACTGTGAAATAATAACCTATTTTTTATCCATTTCGATTACAGTCACCAACCACCCGCATAGCGGGGGGCTTGAGGAAAGCCCCTCGAAGGGGCTATTGTTCCCGTGATCGCACACGCGCTCGTGAACGTGCTCGAAAAAACGCAGGTCGGGTTATGCTGACACCTATTCGGCACACCCAGCCCGCCCTAGGAAGTCCAATGGTTGCGTTGGTAAATTCGTCCACTTGCTCAATTGGAAGTCCTTTTTCCTTCCGTTCACGAGCACGTTCACGTGTAGGTTCACGAAACAGCGCCGGATCGGAAGAGCCTTTTGGCATCGCACCGGCAAAGCCGGTGGCTTACGGTATGGAGTTAAAGCCGCGCTGTTTCAAAACGTCTATCCTTTATAATAGATGGGGCATAACTGGACATAGAGAGTGTTACTACTGTTCCATGACCTCACACGAAAAAGCGAAGCTGAGTCATACCCCATGGCTCTTTCTCAAGAATGCGAAGTTAATACTCCGAACACCAAATACAGGTGTAGTAAACTTTTCGTAAACCTTAGCTGGA
>JBDLIZ010000345.1:0-6199 GCA_039714615.1 Pseudomonadota bacterium
AACGCCCTTCGTGCAAAGATAAAATGTTATAACGTGCTGCCTTCTGGCTCGAAAAATTATCGATCTTCAGCGAAATAGGGTGCGGAATGTGCGTTGTACTATGCCCGCAGCGCTCCATCCCCAATGCTGACGATCTTTTCCGAACTCCCCTTCATGTGTCAAGCCCTTTCGACGGGTGTAAATGTAAGGATAATACCTGCATTCTGGTCGGTCTCAAGGGAAAATTCATGACTTCAGGAGTTCTGACGTTCATCATGTATGCGGCTTGCAATCGCCGTGTTCGGCTTGTTGGTCAGGCGATTTGAGCCGCGCTCAAGGCCTTTCCCGGGCTGATGTCCGCTCCAATCTTTTTCAAGACCTCCTCGAGGGCGCGAAGACACAGCATGACATTGTCGTTGGTGCTAGTATGCCCCATCAGCCCGATGCGCCATATCTTGCCCGCCAGGGGCCCCAGTCCCGCACCGATTTCCAGGTTATATTCTTTCAGCAAGGTCTTACGTACCTCGGCCTCGTCCACTCCCTGAGGTATACGTACCGAATTCAATTGAGGAAGGCGGTAGCTTTCCTCTACCAGCAATGACAAGCCCATGGCCTCAAGGCCTGCGCGCAGTATGCTATGGTTTTTCTGGTGGCGTGCCCAGGCATTTTCCAAACCCTCCTGTCGTAGAAGAATCAGTGCCTCGTGCAAGGCATAGAGGTTATTGATGGGGGCGGTGTGATGGTAAGTGCGTTGGGTGCCGCTGCCCCAATATTCCATTATCAGGTTTAAATCCATAAACCAGCTTTGGACTTTGCTCTTACGTGTCCTGATCTTTTCTTTAGCCTGTTCATTGAAGCTGACGGGTGACAGCCCGGGAGGCGCCGAGAGGCATTTTTGGGTGCCTGAATAAACGGCATCGATCTGCCACTCATCGACCTTGAGCGCAGTTCCTCCCAAAGAGGTCACGGCATCTACGATGCTCAGGCAGTCGTGTCTATGGGCCAATTCTACCAAGGTGGCGGCATCCGAGGCCGCGCCGGTGGAGGTTTCGGCATGAACAAAGGCCACGATCCGGGCATCGGGGTTGCGGTTGAGCGCGTCCTCAAGCTGCTGGGGGTCCACCGGGTTTCCCCAATTGTCTTCAACCATTACCGCGGTCACGCCGCAACGTACCACGTTCTCCCTCATTCGCCCTCCAAATACGCCATTCTGACAGACGATCACCTTGTCTCCAGGTTCTACGAGATTCACGAAGCAGGTCTCCATCCCTACGGAGCCGGGTCCGGAAATGGGTAGGGTGAGTTCGTTCTGAGTCTGCAAGGCGTATTTGAGCAGGGTCTTGATCTCATCCATCAAAGTGATAAAAAGGGGATCGAGGTGGCCGATAGTCGGTCGTGACATGGCCTCAAGAACACGTGGATGTACGTTTGACGGACCCGGGCCCATCAAGGTGCGCACGGGTGGTTGGAAGGAACCGATCGGCATGGTGTCTAATCTCTCCTGTTGCAGGTTTATCGAATCAAAAATACATAAGGAATAGCTCAACAATAACTTAGCCCTTTAACATCTCATCTTCAGCCCGTCTTTGAACGATCTTCAATCGCAAAAGCTCGAAATAGAACCACTATTCCTGCACTTTTACTCAATCAGATCGTCCAAATACAGACTAAATCTGAGCGTTAAGTAACTAAGTTATTATTGAGCCATTCCTAAGCACTGCGCCATTGTCTTAGTGTAGCTGTTGTTGACAATGGTATGGCGAAGTGATCCTGAGGGATTTTTGGTGCTGTAAAGGTGGTTTTCACGTCGTCAGCGGCAACGGAATGTGGCCCTTGACTCCTTTGTAAAGGGCTCCGACCTCTTTATTTACTTCAAGTTCAAATCCAGTTTTCAACCTGCAGGCAGTTCACCCGGTTAAACTCATTAAGGTTATTGGTCACCAGGGTGCAATCCAGTGACTTCGCATGTGCCGCAATCAGCAGGTCATTGCCTCCGATCAGCTTGCCTTTTCGTTCCAGATCGATACGAATTTCTCCATAGATGATGGCTGCTTTTTGAGGCCAGGGCTCGACCCGGCAATAAGCAAGAAAGTCGTTCAAAGCCATCGTATTTTGTTGCTGTTGTTTGCTTTTTGTTACACCGTACCAAAGCTCGGCCAATACAATACTGGAAATCATGACATTGCCTACCGGACAGTGTATGAGACGTTCTCTGACTTGCGGTGGATGGTGTTTCATAATGTATATGCAGATATTGGTATCGAGCATATAGATAGATGCATCCTGCTCTACCATTAGAGAGATTCTCGACCTTGCGGATACTCATCATCAATTTGATCAGGGAAGTCATCGCTCAGACAATGACTTTTTTTAAAATAATCATCCCATAATCTGGGTTTTGGTTTAATCAGCAGGCCATTCCCCTGCTTGCGAATCACCACTTCATCGGCATCCATCTCGAACCCTTTTGGAAACCGAACTGACTGGTTATTTCGATTATAAAAGAGTCTTGCTGTGCGCTCTTTATCGGATTGCGCAGACATGGTTTCACCTCGGTTAGGCAGGAAAATATCGGTTGAGGATAACACTCCTTTTTACATATGTAAATAACATATGTAAAAAGGAGTGTTGATGCCCCGCTGCTAGTGGCAGCGCGAACACGGTAGTTGTCAAGGAACATGTCGCACCTATTAGGCCGCTTTATCTGTGTCTTTGAACTCCTTTTTAGTTGATTTATTTGGATTCAGGTAGACGATCTCTTCAGCCTGGCGCTTGGGTACCTTGCCGCCCGTGGTGCGCTCTACACTGCTGACCGCCTCGTCAAATGAGTTCTTGGCTACTTCTTCGCCAACCCGTCGGCGCAATCCGTGTGAATACTTGTCCGTGGGGAGATTCAGTTGCCCATCCAACGGGAACACACTGGCTTTACCCTGCGCACCATACCCCATGCGTTTGACTCTAACCTCCTCAAATAAACTCATCAGCGGGTGTTGACAGCCCTCGCGCCGATGCGTGCGCATCACGCCATCGCCATCGATGACGGCCTCGCGTTTAGGCTCAAGGGCACTGCGCAGATCAAGATGCCCTTGCAGCAGTCGCCTCAGAAGCTCGTTGCCCTCTTGCCATATCAGTGCCTCTATTTCGCCATGCTCGCGCTCAAGGTTCGGCTCCGATTGAAGCGCTTCGCTAAACTGGGCAAACTGCTCTCGTGCTGCAGCAAATTCGTCTAAACCCCGGCTAATAAAGTATGCTTGTGTCATGAGGGGGCCTCCTTTATCGGATAGCTATGGCCGGGACTAAACCATAGATACCCCGGATCGCCCCCTCTTTCAACATCTTTCTCTTCTAACCCATTGTTTCAATAGCGCTAAATCGTCGTTTCAAAAGAGCCGCACCCTTTTAATTTCCTCTCCATAAATACGATGGTAGACCCCATTGGTTTGAGTTTTCATCAGATGATGTGCAATTTCACAACATCATCTGGTGAATAGATTGATTTGTCTAGGGAAAATACCAGGTGGCTATATTTTCCCTTTGAAAATCAATATAATTTCGTGCGTTTGCCCTGGGTGCAGTCCCAGCAGAATGCCAGCGAATTAGTTATCCTGCATAGCCGGTAACGCTTAGTAGGCCGTCAGCGTTACTAAAGAATAAGGATCTTGAAATGGGTCAGAAAGCAAACGTGTTAGGTGATGTTAGAGCAGAAGCCGATACTCGTATGCTCAATGTTGCTTTCTACGAAACGGCTGATTATAAGACGCTCCTTGAGTCCGCAGATAGAACAGTTGCCGTAGGTCGACGTGGAACAGGGAAAAGTGCTCTTGCCTATATGTTGGAACGACATTGGCGCAAGGCCGACAGGACTGCTGTGATCCATTTGGCGGCGGATGAGGATCAAATTATTGGCATACGCTCGCTTATTAAACTGTTTGGCGAAGACTTTAGGCTTGTGCGTGCGGGCTCCCGAGTGGCTTGGCGATATGCATTTCTCATGGAAACAGCTGATACGCTTTCGGCAAAATATAAATACAAAAAATCGGAATGTGCGGAGTATCTAGAGACCCATTTGTCGAAGTGGCGAGCGAATCGTTATGGTTTTTGTGGGAGATTAAAAGATAGGCTCAGATCGGTAATTGATTCTACGGCCGATGCCGAAACGCGGGTTAGTGATCTGGCGCAGAACCTAAACATAAAAGATGTTGAGGATGCCGTCGAAGCTGCTCTTGAAGCAACAAAAATGTCTGTTTCGATAGTTGTTGATAGGCTCGATGAAGGTTATGAACCAGATGCGACCGGAATTGGATTAGTTGATGGTCTCGTGCATGCTGTAATTGACCTCAATACTAAATTTTCGGTTATTAGAACGATAATATTTCTTAGAGACAATATCTTTCGTGCAGTTACAAAACACGATCCAGATTTTTCCCGTAACATCGAGGGTCAAGTACTTCGTTTACATTGGGATGAGTACGGTCTCTTCAATTTAGTAACTAATCGTCTTAAAGCTGCGTTCTCTATCGATCAAGAAAACACAACACGAATTTGGAACCACTGTACTGCTAGAGATTTGCAAGGCAATAATGGGTTCAGGAAGTGCTTGCGTCTGACATTGTACCGGCCGCGAGATCTATTAATTCTTTTAAACGACGCTTTTCTTAATGCAGCGAAACGAGAACGCACGCAAATAGTAGATGTAGATATCGAGCTGACAGCGAAGACCATCTCAAGGAATCGATTAGACGATCTAGAAAAGGAGTATTCAGCAATATTTCCTGGTTTATCCTTATTTACGGCCACATTTTCAAACAAGAATCCAGAGATGTCTGTAGCGGAGGCGGCTAATACTGTTAGTAGTGTTCTTAGTCAAGATTCTTATGATCCCAAGATTCAGCAACAGGTGGCTATTTTCCAGACTCCGATTGATGTAATGCGAGACCTTTACAGAGTAGGTTTTCTTGGGGTTCTTGATGACGCTTCTAGCAACTATATCTTTTGCCATGATGGGAGGGATCCAAATAAGGAATTCGAAGAAACTGGGAAAATCCTAGTTCATCCCTGTTATTGGATGGCTTTGAATTCGACTAGAAACACGTTGGATCCAGAGGAAGCCGAAGAGATCTATGATGAATACGATATCGAGGTTGCTTCGGAGACTCCTGAGCAACGTGCAAAACGTATTGGTCAGGTAATCGCACAGCTAAATGAGATGCCGGAAGGGCAGGATGGCTTTAAGGAATTTGAGGATTGGTGCCTTCAGGCAGTTAGGATCGTCTTTGCGGGGGCGCTTCGAAATTCTGAATTACATCCAAACAAGATTGCGACACAGAGGAGAGATATCGTCGCAACGAATCTAGGTGAAACACCTGTCTGGAGAAGAGTATATGAGGATTATGGAGTGCGCCAGGTGATATTTGAAGTCAAGAACTACAAAGGGATCGGCGATGACGAATATAGACAAATGTTGTCATACCTTACCGGTGAATATGGGAAGTTAGGCTTTATTATCAACAGAGATAACGATACAAACTTAGAAAAAGGGAGAGAGTTAGATTGGATGCGGGAGATGTATAACTATCACAATGTACTGATCGTTAAACTGACCGGAAAATATCTGACCAAACTGCTCTCAAAGTTACGGAATCCTCAGAAGCATGACGTACCAGACAGATCCTTGAATGGCCTTTTAGATACGTATACGCGTTTGTACATCAGTGGTGGAGTGAGGGCTAGTAAAAAAGGAAAGAAAAGATAAGGAATCATGGGGTCGCCCATTAGCCGTCTCAAACGATGGGGTCCGACTCCAATGGGTGCGGCTCTTTTAGAACGACGCCCAAGTAGGTCATGCAGCCTCCTGTAACGGAAAACTGTCGTATTGCGAGGCATGATTTCGCTTCAATGCTTGGTCTTTATAGAAGTCCCAATAGGCCTTGGAATCCCCACTGGATTTCAGTGAACGCAGTTTCAATACGGCTTCTGCGCGTTGCAATCCCCAGCGCGCACCAGTGATGTCCATCCGGTCGTTGACCAAGTGTCGACAGGCCCCTTCAATAACCCCCGTAGCAATGGGTAGACCCGCCGCTAAGTATTCATCGTATTTCAACATGTCTTTATAGTTGAGCAGATAGTTGGACGAAGCCGCTACGCGGAGAAAGGCCTCGACGTCTGATTCAATCTAAAATGTAACCTCAGGCCTTCGAAACGAGGGGGCATTCATCCACGA
>JBDLIZ010000346.1:0-6175 GCA_039714615.1 Pseudomonadota bacterium
CGTCATGTCAGCTATCAAGCAAAATCTTTACAGGGTTGTGGTCGTCGCCATGCTCTCGGCCACGGGCTGCAGCAGCACCGATCCAGTACGCGTGGAAGAGGATTTCGGAAACTCTGTTCGTAATATGATCGATGCCCAGATCTACAATCCAAATGCGGCCAAGAATCCGCCTGCCGACCCCCCGCTGGCGCTGGATGGTGAGAAGGCCGATAAGGTTCTGGAGGCCTATCGCGGCGATGTCTACAAGCCGGAGAAGGCTGAAAGGCCGATATCCATTAGGATTGGCGCAGGCCGATAAGCGCAGGAGCTGAGTCACAAGGAGGTTGATATGAACACATTTCGTCATTCCCCACCGTCTAGACAGACCGGTGTCGCGCTGTTGATCTTCACCATAGCCATGGTGGTGATCATCGGGGTGGCGGGGCTGGCGCTGGATATGGCGCACGCCTATCTCAACAAGACGCGCTTGCAAAATGCGCTGGACGCCGCAGCCCTCAGTGGGGCCAAGACCCTCAATGAAGGGGGAGATGTGACGGCCTCGGAGGCGGATGCCAGGACCACATTCCAATTGCATCTTGTTGGCGAGATGGGCCAGGCCGGTCTCAACCCCATCGTCGAATTCTCCGATACATTGCAGCCTTTCGTCTCCGGCGGTATAGATCCCCGTTACGTGCGCGTCAGAGAGGCAAATTTCGCGATGCCCGTCTGGTTCGCCCGCGTGCTGCCGGGGGTCGGTGACAACCAGCAGGTGGGCGCCAGCGCCGTGGCCGGTCCCAGCCCACCACTGGGCACCGGAGAGAACGGCGAGACCTGCGATATCGCGCCTATGCTGATATGCGGGGATGGGGCTGATCAGGACTGTTCCGATGGCGCGTGCTACGGCTATGACTTAGGCGCGGAAGAGGAGATCGTTCTGAAGACCAGTTCAGCGACCAGCGAGGACTGGGAGGTCGGTCCCGGCAACTTTCAGCTCATTCAATTGGATTGCGGACCCGGAGGGGACTGTGTTCGAGAGGAACTGGCCGGTGGATTCTCCGGCTGTCTGACCAATGGCGATACCGCCACCACCAAACCCGGCAATAACGTGGGACCCGTTGCGCAGGGTTTCAATACCCGCTTCGGAATCTATCAGGGGGCGGGGATGAACGAGATCGACTATCCCCCGGATGTGGTTACTTACAACGACCCCGACTTCTGGCACTTGGACTACCTGAATCGTCTGGACAATGGACCCTATGATTACATGTCCTTAGCGGATGGGGGCGTCGGCGTACCAAAACGCCGGATCATGGCGGCACCCATCGGAGATTGTACGGGGACTACTAACGGTCAAGGTGAAGTCACTATCTGGCGACTGGGTTGTTTCTTCATGACCCGCCCGGCCAGCCACAGCGGCAATACTCAAGAGGTATACGGGCAGCTGGTGGAAGAATGCGAGGCCTCGGGCACGATTGCCGAGAACCCGCCCGGCCCCGGAACGGGCCCGACGTTATTCAAGATCATTCTGTACAAAGATCCCGACAGCATCGATTCATGAGACTTAATATGAACAATGGAAAAATCCAGCATGGCGGCAGGCAACGAGGCCTGGCCGCAGTAGAGTTCGCCATCATTCTCCCGCTAATGTTATTGCTCATATTGGCAACGGCGGAATTGGGCCGGGCGTTTTATCTTTCCAACACCTTGGCGAAATCAGTTCGTGACGGCGCGCGTTATGTTGCGGACAATGCCATCGAGGGCACCACAGGGCAGATCGACCTGGATGGCACCCTGGTAAGCGAAACCAGAAATATCGTGTTATATGGATCTATTGGCGGGGGGACACCGCTTTTGCAAGACTTTGCGCCGGGCGATATCGCGGTAACACAAGTCGATGTCATCCACGTTCAGGTCAGTGCCTCTTATAACTTTACGCCTATCTTCAACCGCATACCGACATTCGGCCTGGGGGCGGGAGATATAGAGCTCAACTTTCCACTGCAAGCGACAGTGACCATGAGGGCGCTATGAGAAAGAATCAGCAAGGAACCACGATGGTTGAATTCGCCATTATCGCAGTGACCCTGTTTATCGTCCTGTTTGGCGTCATCGAGGTTGGACGAGCATTTTTTGTATGGAATACGGTCTCCGAGGCGACCCGCCGAGGCGCCCGCCTGGCGGCGGTCTGCCCCCCGAATCATACCGCGGTGGCCGAGGTTACGATATTGAATTCCCCGGGCGGCGGCGCCAACAGCCCCATCCTCCAGGGCCTATCCACGGGCAATGTCTCGGTGGAGTATCTGGATGAGGATGGTAATTCCACGGGAGGGGCGTTTCCTATCAGTTATGTACGGGTGAGCATCGTCAATTATCAGCATACGCTGCTGATTCCTTTCTTGCTCTCGACGATAACGGTGCCGCCGTTCAGTACTACCCTGCCTGCCGAGAGCTTGGGTTATATCCCGGAACTTGGCGCCAGGCAATGTTTTGGAACGTGATAAATAATATGAAGTCAGCTCTTGATCCTCAGTGTCAGCTTAGGGGTATATAAGGAAATGCAGCGATGAAGGATAGCATCACCGTTCTACTGGCCGGGCGTTCGAGATCCAGCCTAACTGAAATAGAAGGCCTGCTTGACGGGCAGCCCGGACTCGAGCTTCGTACCCGGATATTCACTAACGGAAGCCTCGATCCGCTTTACGGTGGCGCTTCCAGGCCCGATGTACTGTTGCTTCATCTCAGCGAGTCGTGGGAAGAAGAACTCAGTGCCTTCAGTACCGCAAAAGGGATGGATTTGCCGCCGGTTATCGCCATTGGGCCGGCGGGGGATACCCGCATCATGCGTCTGGCCATGCGGGCCGGAGCGCGTGATTTCTTTGATCATCCCCCACCCGCGGATGATCTGCTTGCCTCATTACCCCGAGTGGCCGCATACAATCAAACCGCTCAGCAGACCACCCGCAATGCCACTTTGAGCGTCGTCATCAACGCCAAAGGAGGTGCAGGCGCGTCGTTTATCGCCTGCAATCTCAGTCACATCATGGCGGCTCACCTCCATTCCAAGGTCGCCCTGTTCGATCTGGATCTGCAGTTTGGCACCCAGCCTCTGTATTTCGACATGCCTCCATCCAACAGTCTTGTCGATGCCTTGAACAGTGCCGAGCAATTGGATCGGGTCGCGCTTCAAGGACACATGGGCAAACATGCGAGCGGTGTTCATCTACTGTCCTCCATGACCGAACAGATGCCTGCGCCATGGGAGATCTCTCCAAATTCTCTCAGTAAGCTCTTGAATGTGGCCTCTGAGGACTATGATCAATTGATCCTGGATCTGCCGCGCCAGATCGACCCGCTGACGACGGTGGCGCTGGAACGGGCAGACAATATCCTGCTGGTAATGCAGCAGGAAATCAACCATGTGCGGGACGCCAAACGGCTGGTGCGCGTCATGACCGGTGAACTGGCCATTCCCAATGAGAATCTCAAGATCATCGTGAACCGGCATGACGAGAAGGGTTCCATAAGTCTACAGGATATACAGGAGGTCACCCCCGGTATCGGAATATTTACGATTCCGAATGACTTCAAGCGGGTATCGGAATCAATCAATCTGGGAGTTCCTATTTTTCAGCATGCGAGGAATGCCGCGGTGACCAAATCCCTGATCAAAGTAGCGATAAAGCTTACGGGTGAACCACTCAAAATGAACAAGGGATTGCTGCGAAACGCCTTCTCTCATATTTTTGGAAATTAATTAAAGGAGTAATACACACATGGATGTGGCGAACAGGATACAGCGTTTCAGTACCGAGGCGAATGCGGCCGAGGAGCAGGAATGGAAGCATAAAATCCATGAGAAGTTGCTCAAGGTCATCGATCTTTCACTGATTGGTGGACTGGATGAAAAACAGGCGCGGGTACGGATTCGCGAGGCTACCCATGGGGTAATGAACAAAGAGTCTTTGCCTTTGCCGGCGGTGGCCCGGCAGCGTCTGGTAAAGCAGATCGAAGATGAGATCCTCGGGCTTGGACCGCTGGAACCGCTGATGGAGGACCAGAGCATAGCCGATATCCTGGTCAACGGCTATGACACCGTCTATGTAGAACGTTTTGGAAAGATTGAGCCCACCGGTATTCGATTCAGAGACAACGCCCATCTCATGAATATCATTGATCGGATCGTGTCCCGGGTAGGGCGGCGCATAGATGAATCCTCGCCCATGGTGGATGCCCGGCTCAAGGACGGCTCACGCGTCAACGCCATTATCCCGCCGCTTGCAATCGATGGACCGATGCTATCCATACGCCGTTTTGCGGTGGAAAGACTCAGCACGCAGGACCTGATCAAACTCGGTAGCATCACCCCGATGATCTCAAAGGTGATCGAGGGGATCGTCAAGGCCCGGCTCAACATCCTGATCTCCGGAGGCACGGGGAGTGGCAAGACCACCCTGTTGAATATCGTGTCAGGATTTATTCCCGCCAGGGATCGTGTTGTTACCATCGAGGATTCGGCGGAACTGCAGTTGCAGCAACCTCATGTGGTTCGACTCGAGACCCGACCACCGAATATCGAAGGCAAGGGCGAGGTCAGTCAACGTGACCTGATGCGTAACAGTCTGCGTATGCGGCCCGATCGCATCATCGTGGGGGAGGTGCGCTCGGGAGAGGCGCTGGACATGCTGCAGGCCATGAACACCGGCCATGATGGTTCATTAACCACGATCCATGCCAATAGCCCTCGTGATGCATTGATCCGGATCGAAAACATGGTGACCATGGCCGGACTCAAACTCCCCGTCCATGCGATTCGCGCCCAGATTGCCTCCGCCATAAACGTCGTCATTCAATTAGAACGCATGGAAGACGGCAATAGAAGGGTAGTGAGCGTGCAGGAGATCCAGGGCATGGAGGGCGAGATCATCACGATGTCGGAGATATTCAGATTCGAGCGCCAGGGTATCGATAAGGACGGCACGGTGATAGGGCAGTATCGAGCTACCGGCGTTGTTCCCAATTTCCACGACCATCTGAGCCAACGGGGTATAGAACTCGACTTTGGATTATTTGATCCCGAACGCTGTATGGATTGAGGAGAGGTAGAAATGTCTACAGAGCAAGCGATTTTCATCGGCATGGTGTTCATGGCCGTTTTTCTGCTGGCAAGGTCGTTGCTGGTGCCTACGATGAGTGCCCAGGCACAGGCGGGAAAACGTCTTAGAGGCCGGGTCAATAGCGTAATAGGCAAGATGGATCAGGCGACTCAGTCCTTGTTGAGGGAAAAGTATCTGCGCCAGCTGACACCATTTGAACGCTGGATGGAGAGCCTTCCCGGAATGGAGGGACTCGCAATGACGATCGAGCAGGCGGGGCGCAAGATCACGGCCTTCCGACTGGTATTGATGTCGATGGTGCTCGGCGCGTTTGCGGGTCTGCTGGTGACCCTGTTGTTGCGGCAGCCCTTGTTCGGTATGGTCTCTGCCGTAGTAGTCTTTTTCCTGCCGCTGCTGAAGGTGCGCCTGGAGCGGGCCAAGCGTCTGAATCGGTTTGAAGAACAGTTGCCGGATGCCCTGGATATCATGAGTCGTGCCTTGAAGGCAGGATATCCGTTTACCGAAACCCTGAAACTGGTCGCCGAAGAGTCCTACGATCCGATTGCGGGGGAGTTCGGCACCACCTTCTCGGACATCAATTACGGAATGGGTGTAAAGACCGCCTTTCTGGGCATGTTGCAGCGGATCCCAAGCTTAAGCCTCATGGCCGTGATAACCGCGGTACTGGTGCAACGTGAGAGCGGTGGTAACCTTGCGGAAATTCTGGAAAAGATCAGCGCGGTAGTACGGAAACGGTTTCAGTTTCAGCGCAGATTGCGCACTCTGTCCGCCGAAGGTCGGCTTTCCGCGTGGATACTTTCACTCATTCCATTCGTTCTGGCCGCCGTAATGTCGGTTACCTCTCCGGAATATCTTCCTATGCTGATTAAGGATCCTCTGGGTATGAAGTTGGTCATGGGGGCTTTTGGAGCGATTATCATTGGAATCTTCTGGATGCAACGGATCATCCGGATCCAGGTCTGAGGGATCTTGTCATGGAATATCTGATTCAGTTCTATACCAACATCACCAATGATCCCTTCTGGGCGCATTGGATGTTCACGATAACGGTGGGTTTCGCGATATGCCTTCTGGTATTGGGT
>JBDLIZ010000347.1:0-6165 GCA_039714615.1 Pseudomonadota bacterium
CATCGTGACCGCGGCCCTAGCGCTGACTGTTATCTTGGCGGTAACCATCGTCGGCATCGTCAAGCATGGGCTGCATTTCTTCAGCTTTTTCGTGCCCTCTGGGGTGCCGGTGCTGATGATGCCGCTGATGGTCCCGATCGAGGTGATCTCCTATCTGTCGCGCCCGGTCAGCCTGTCGATTCGCCTGTTCGCGAACATGATGGCCGGCCATACGATGATGAAGGTTTTTGCCGGTTTTGTCGTGCCGTTGGGCGCCGCCACCTTCGGGATTGGCGGTTTGGCGCCGATCGCGATGGACGTCGCGTTGACCGGTTTCGAATTTCGAGCCGTAACAGGAGGTTGGGTAGCCTTGCGGGGGGCGGGAATTCGAAGTGAAATTGAGAATCTACATGCGCAGGGGCGATAAGCTCCATGCGCTGCAATGCCTTGAGTCGGCTTTGTGCCTGCCTGGCCTTGGTGGCCTTGGCGCGAAAGCGGTCTACAAACTGTTGGATATGACGGACTTCACGCTGCTGCTTCTCATAGGCCGCCTGTTGGTTGGCCAACTGGGCCGCCCGTTGGATCTCGAAGTCTGAATAGTTACCCGTATATAAGGTCATTCCCTGATGCTCAATGTAGGCGATGTGGTCGGTGACGCGATCGAGAAAATCCCGATCGTGAGAGATTAGCAGCAGGGTTCCGATATAGGCCCGCAGCCAGTCTTCCAGCCAGATGACCGCATCAAGATCCAGATGATTGGTGGGCTCATCGAGCAACAGCAGGTCGGATCGGCACATCAGGGCGCGGGCGAGATTCAAGCGTACCCGCCACCCGCCGGAGAGGGTTTTTACCGGCGCCTCGTCTTGATCCGGTCTAAACCCCAACCCGTGCATCAGCTGCGCGGCGCGTGAGCGGGCGGTGTAACCGTCTATCGCCTCGAGTCGGTCATGCCATCTGGCCTGTTCATGACCGTCTTGTCGGGTTTGAGCCTCGCGCAGAGACTGCTGTATGGCGCGCAGTTCCTGGTCCCCGTCCATGACCCATTCGACGGCCGGGGTGGATACTGCTGCTGTCTCCTGTGCAAGATGGGCGATACTCAGCCTGGTCGGCATGAACAGGTCCCCGGTATCGGGGTGTAGCCGGCCACGGATAAGTTCGAACAGGCTGGACTTGCCGGTTCCGTTGGCACCGGTGATGCCCACCTTATCACCGGCGTAAATGGTGAAACTGACGCCTTCGAGCAGTAGCCGTGATCCGCGGCGAAGGGCGAGCTTAGAAAAGTTCAGCACGCCAGTTCAAAAATCGATCTTGAGTGATCCTGTGTCGGCACAATGAAATAATTGACCAAATCTGCTTTATGTTTCTTCTACCTGGACTTCGACGGCCTGGTTCTTAATAAGGGTGATGGCCTCATTGCGTTCCGATGTACTTGCAAACATCGTGCTGGTGCCAACGATTTGTCCATTGGCGGCCTTCAGGTTGAAAAAAAACCTACCGTTCTTAGATTCCTTGAGTTCGTAACGCTTGTCGTTCTGACAATTATTTTGTACCGAAGCGACACCGTTTCGGGCACTTTTTTTGGCCTTGTAGTTCTCGCTTTTCAGTAATGTCTTGCCCTTGTCATCCACAAAGGCAAAGCTGAAAGGCTCCTTGGCCTGACTCTTTCTCAAAAGGACTTTCATTCATTTCTCCTGAGGTTATATTGCGTGTAGAAAGAACAACTTGATTTTAGCACTAAAACATTCACTGGAAAGTCAGCAAGCAATCTTTTTGCGCCCCAACCTGTTTCGTCCGCAGGGTGTAACCCGTCGAGCGCTTTTTAGCGCATTAGGTCTGGGTAGGTAGTACCGGCCAGGAGTGTCGGCGGCATGGAGGCCGCCGTCAAGCCTACATGGAGGTATTTACGGCGGCCCCTGGCCGGCGCTACCCAGACCAAGAAAAAGCGCTCGACGGCTTACACCCCTCTGCAACAAACTCAACGCACGCTGCGCACCCGAAAACCCATCCGTCATGGGTATAAATACTCACGATATGAGAGGCACTACCTCTTCGGCCATCACCACGCAGAGCAACTAATGCAGCTCGGCGTCAAGATGGATGCCATCCCGTTTACTGCTTGATATTACGGTATTCGAATTAAAAAATGAGCAGCCTAGGAGTAAATGAGCATAAGTCGATCACCAACGCCATATTTAGCCAGCTGAGAGGTTTAAAACAATCTTTTAGACTTAGTCTAGAAAATCCTTGACTTATCACGGCAGTGTTTTAGACTAAGTCTTAGACTGATTCCAAGAGTCATTCTAGGAATCAGTTAAATAAAGCGTCCATCTCACTGTATTTAATGATTGAAAGTTAATCATTTTTATAAGGGGTTTGAAAAATGAAGCGCTATCTACCAAATCTTGCTGTTTTGTCTGCCCTAGCCTTCGCCGTTCCGCTGCTGGCAGCTCCGCTGGGTCTTCCTACCGTGCCCGTTCCGCCAAACAATCCGCAAACGCCTGAAAAAATAAAGTTGGGTGATAAGCTGTTTCATGACACCCGCTTTAGCGCCACGGGGGAAGTAAGCTGTGCGACTTGTCACGATAAGGACAAGGCATTTACTGATCACCTCAGGGTCTCCGAAGGCATCAACAAGCTCACTGGAACGCGTAATGCGCCGACCGTGATCAACGCGGTCTACCTTAATACGCAGTTCTGGGACGGGCGGGAACCCACGCTTGAGGCGCAATCCGCGCAACCGTTTCTCAATCCCATAGAAATGGGATTGAGCGATCATAAACCGATCCTGAAAATCGTTAGATCGGATTCCGATTATGTTCGCGCATTCAAGAAGGTCTTTGGTAAGAGCGCTAGCGAGGTGACCATGACCGAGGTCAAACAGGCCATCGCCAGCTTTGAACGTTCCATCGTTTCCGCGGATTCCCCCTTTGATCGTTACCTGTTCGGCGCGGATAAGGACGCGATGACTGCGGCTCAGATTCGAGGGTTGGCGGTATTCCTGGCGCAGGGACGATGTGTTTCTTGCCATGCCATCGAGCAGACACAAGCGATGTTTACCGACAATCGGTTTCACAATCTAGGGATTGGATTCAAGCGTATTCGTGGGCAGGTCAGTGTTGTGGCAGATGAATTCTTGAAATCCAAGCGAGCCGGCTTAGATGTCGATCATACCGTATTGTCCCAGCAGAATATGTCGGAACTCGGGCGCTTTGCCATCACCGAGAATCTGACCGAGGTGGGTGCCTTCAAGACCGCCACCTTGCGCAATATCGCCGTCACGGCCCCCTATATGCATGATGGCAGTCTGAAGACGCTGGAAGACGTGGTTGATTTTTACAATAACGGTGGCCGTCTCAAAGAGACCGATCCGGTTGATGATTTTCAGAGTGGTGGTATCAAGCCATTGAATCTCACCGATCAGCAGAAGGCCGATCTGGTGGAGTTCATGAAGGCACTGACCAGCCCTGAGTATCAGCACATCGCCCGTAAAATCCAGAAGTAAGGGAGGAGGATATCATGAAAAAGACAATCGACCGACGTGAATTCTTGAGACGTAGCGGCGCATTGCTGGCGGCAAGTGCCCTGCCGATAAGCCTCGTTGAGATCGCCTTCGCCAACAAAGATAGCCAGAACTTTACCTTTGCTTTTATTTCCGATTCTCATATCACCCACATACGCGGCAATCAATTCGTGCGTAACTGGGACCGGGGTTTGATCCGAGCGATAGCCGAAACCAACCTGCTGATGCCGAAACCGGATTTCATCGTTTATGGTGGCGATATCGCCCAATTGGGTCTGAAGGAAGAGATCGATCATGGCTTGGAACTGCTGTCGGCCTTAGGTGGCAAGGTCCATTATGTCATGGGTGAACATGATTATTACGTGGACCTGGGTGAGCACTGGGAAAAGCGGCTTGGTCCGCAATACTACAGTTTCGATCATAAGGGGGTGCACTTCGTAGTCCTCAACAGCATCCTGACCTTCGATGAATGGATGTTCAAGAAATGGCCAACCCAGATGGATCGGATGCGTGAGATGGCGCGTTTGGACAATCCAAAGGGTTCGCCCTTCATGGTTGGCGACCAACAGCGCCAGTGGCTCAAAAAGGACTTGGCCAAGATCGACAAGAAAACACCCATTGTAATTTTTTCGCATTCTCCCCTGCAGAAAATCTACAAGGGTTGGAACTTCTGGACCGAGGATGCCGAGCAGGTGCAGGCGCTACTGAAGGGGTTCGAAAAGGTCACCGTGCTGTACGGCCACGTGCACCAGATCCAATACAATCAAATAAACAATATCAGCTTTCATTCTGCCATGGCGACCGCCTGGCCCTGGCCCTATCCCTCGACCTACAAACAGACTGCAAGCTATCTTCCCAAACTCACCGTCAAGATGAATAGGGCGGATCCGTTCTTTGAGCGGGATGCGACGGGATGGCAGTTCATTGATGTCCACACCGGGAATGTCGATGTGAATTACCTGTTGCCTAACAATATAAATCGTGTCGTGGCCTTCGATAGTGAAGAGGGTCGTCCAGTGGATCAAAAATATCAGGAGACGACCAAGCGTGTCCTGCCCCAGTCTCATTATTGAGCTATTCCTTAGGAGGAAGAAAAGATGTTTGAACCAAACAGCATAGTGTATGCACTAGCAGGCGGTTTGATGTTGTTGCTCACTATGAGCCAAGGTCAGGCGGACGAGTTTACTGCGACTGATATCGCGCGTTGGCAGAATGAATATCTTACCGTGGTCAAAGAAGGCGAACGCCTATTTCATGGCGGATTCAAGAGTAAAAATACCGTCTCCTGTGATCAGTGCCATCCGAATGCCGCCAATACCCATCCCGAGACCTATCCCAAATTTCAACAGCAGTTGGGCAAGGTTGCTGCGTTGTTCGAAATGATCAACTGGTGTCTGATGAATCCGTTGGAAACTGAACCCCTATCGGCAGACGACCCGCAAATGACGGCCATGCAGGCCTATATCGTGCATGAGCGCCGCGGTGTTAAGCTGGAACCGGGCAAGCATTGAGTTCCGTACCACATTGTTATGTTCGTAGGCGTGGGCCCGCCCGTGGGCAGGCTCACGCCGCCTACAAGGCCTCGAAATACCGGACCATCCTTTGGCGTAAGCTTGCATCGGGCAATCGTCCAAATCCTGCCCCCATGTTATCCACCATGTGATGGATCTTGGTCGTTGCCGGAATGGCACAAGTTACCGCTGGGTGGGAGACCACGTACTTTAGAAGGAACTGCCCCCAACTGCCACAATCGAACTCCGCTGCCCAGTCGGGTAGGGTTTTTTCCTTAACCTGTTTAAATAATGCGCCGCGTTGATAGGGGCGGTTGATCAATGTCGCCATGCCCTTGTCCGCGGCTAGGGGTAGCAGCCGTTGTTCCACGTCCCGATTACCGATGTTGTAACTGAACTGGACGAAATCGAAGGGTTCATTCTGCAGTATCAACTCCAATTCGTCATGAAAACGGCCATGTGATGTGGTTATCCCGATATAACGTACCTTACCCTGCGCCTTCCATGATTTGAGGGTATCGAGATGGGTCCTCCAGTCTCGCAAGTTGTGGATTTGCATCAGGTCAAAACTCTCCACGCCCATACGTTGCATGGAACGTTGCATCTGTTCAATCCCTTCTTGTTTGCCGTAGGTCCAGACCTTGGTAGCGGCAAACAGCCTTTGCTTATTTTCAACGCGTTTTAACAGTCCTCCGATCACTTTCTCGGAACTTCCATACATGGGGGAGGAGTCGATCAATGCCCCTCCATGATCAAAAAAGACCTGCAGTACCTTGGTGAGATTTTCCCTGGCAGTTTGATCATCTCCCACATCGAAGGTACGCGACGAGCCCATACCGATGATGGGCAACGACTCGCCTGTTGAGGGTATGGGCTTTGTTATCGTGGTCTTAGTCTTGGCAAACAACCAGCCGGGGTTCAATGATATGGTTGCTCCTAGCCCACAAATGCCTTTTATAAAGGTTCTGCGTCTTGAGACGACATCGTTCAATTTCATGATACCCTCCTGCTTGTTCTCTAACCCGGATAATTCACAAATTACGCATGCTCTCGCAAATTTATTAAAGATTAAACCACGTCCTTGGGACGTGGAGTTGGTCGAAAGGCTCTAGCCTTAAGACAACTGAAGTACGCTTATGCATCCTAATTATGCTG
>JBDLIZ010000348.1:0-6151 GCA_039714615.1 Pseudomonadota bacterium
ACCGAGTTGGCCGGTATGAATATGCTTGCCCTTGCCCGGCACGACCGTTGCTTCGATCGTCAGCAGCTCGCCACCGACCTCGGTCCAGGCCAAGCCGGTCACCTGACCGACCTGGTCCTTTTCCTCCGCCAAGCCGTATCGGAACTGGCGAACACCCAGATACTTATCTATATTACGCGGGGTAACCATCACGGTTTTTTTCCGTGATTGCAGCAATATCAACTTAACTACTTTCCGACAGATCTTGGAAATTTCCCGTTCCAGGTTTCTGACGCCGGCCTCTCGAGTATAGTATCGAATGATATCGCGTATCGCCGACTCACTGATCGTCAACTCGGCCCTTTTGATACCGTTATTCTTGAGTTGTTTAGGGACCAGATAGCGCATCGCAATGTTCATTTTTTCGTCTTCCGTATAACCGGGAAGGCGAATAACTTCCATACGATCGAGCAGTGGCCCGGGGATGTTCAAAGAATTGGCCGTCGCCACGAACATAACATCTGACAGGTCGAAGTCGACCTCAAGATAATGATCCCCAAAGGTATGATTCTGCTCGGGATCCAACACCTCCAGCAGTGCCGAGGCCGGATCGCCTCGAAAATCCATGGCCATTTTGTCAATTTCATCGAGTAGAAAAAGAGGGTTTCGTACCCCGGCCTTGGATAGGTTCTGAACGATCTTGCCAGGCAAAGACCCGATATAGGTACGTCGATGCCCCCTGATCTCAGCTTCATCGCGCACGCCACCCAAGGACATCCGGATAAACTTGCGCCCTGTAGCACGGGCCATGGACTGGCCAACGGATGTTTTACCTACCCCCGGTGGACCGACTAGGCACAGTATCGGGCCCTTGAGTTTTTTTACCCGCTGTTGAACGGCCAGATACTCTAGAATACGTTCCTTAACCTTCTCCAGCCCATAATGATCGGCCTCCAGTACGTCCTCCGCTGCGGAAAGATCCTTGCGAACCTTAGATTTTTTCTTCCATGGGACACTGACTAGCCAATCGATATAGTTACGCACCACGGTGGCTTCCGCCGACATGGGCGACATCATTTTTAGCTTGTTCAGCTCGGCGGCAGCCTTACCTTTAGCCTCCTTGGGCATCCCCGAGGCCTCAATTTTCTGGCTAAGCTCTTCAATCTCGTTCGGGGCATCCTCCAATTCGCCCAGCTCTTTTTGAATAGCCTTCATTTGTTCATTAAGGTAATACTCGCGTTGGCTCTTCTCCATTTGTTGCTTGACGCGACCACGGATGCGCTTCTCAATATTGAGGACATCCAATTCACTCTCAATAAGACTCATTAGATGCTCGAGCCTTTCCTTCACGTCATTTATTTCCAGAACCTTCTGTTTCTCATCCAGTTTTAGCGACATGTGAGCCGCAATAGTATCTGCCAGACGCGCAGGTTCATCGATACCCGCCAAGGAAGTGAGGATCTCCGGAGGCACCTTCTTATTCAGTTTAACGTATTGGTCGAACAGGTTCATGATGGACCGTGCGAGGACATCCAACTCCTGGTCACTGGTCTGGGTTGATGATTTCAGCAGGGAGATATCGGCGGTGAAAAAGTCTTCGGTTTCTATATAACGCTCCACACGGGCCCGTTCCGAGCCCTCCACCAGCACCTTTATCGTGCCATCTGGAAGCTTCAACAATTGCAATATAGTGGATAAGGTCCCAACGCGATGGATCTCATCGGTACTCGGATTGTCGAGTTCTGCACTCTGCTGCGCAACCAGCAGAATCCGCTTGTTACTGGCCATTGCAGCATCGAGCGCCTTGACAGACTTCTCCCTGCCCACGAACAATGGGGTGACCATATGCGGGTAAACAACTACATCGCGTAATGGTAGAACTGGAACGCCCTGAGCGGGCTCATCGAACACCTTGGCTGAGGAATCATCTGCTGGCATTGGCGGGACCTCTATATTATTGAAGCGCTAAGGAATGGCTCAACAATAACTCAGCCAGCCTTAAACCGTACCACCATGGCAGTGAGACGGGTTGCATTGCTTATATGCACGACACTACCACTAAATGGGGACAGGAGATCCCTTTTCAAGTCTACCGATATACCCATCCGTCATGGGGGTACTAAGGGTGAGAATCCCCCCGACCTAATCTGCAGCCGCCTGGTCGAGTTCCGAACCCTCGTAGATAATATAAGGACTTGCATCGCCATTGATCACCGCCTCATCAAGGACGACTTTGATGACATTATCCATTGATGGGAGATCGTACATCGTGTCTAACAAAACCTGCTCTAGAATAGTGCGTAAGCCACGCGCGCCTGTCTTACGTTCCATCGCCTTTTTAGCTACCGCATGTAAGGCATTTTCCCTGAACTCTATCTCACTACCCTCCATATCGAAGAGTTTCTGATATTGTTTGGTAATGGCATTTTTCGGTTCGGTCAAGATGCGTACCAAGGCCTCCTCATCCAATTCCTCCAAGGTTGCCACGACCGGCAAACGACCGACAAACTCTGGAATCAGGCCATAGCGAATGAGGTCCTCTGGCTCGACTTCATGTAAAACCTCTCCCACTGAGATACTATCATCCTTACTGCGTACCTCGGCAGAAAATCCTATACCCCCCTTCTCGGTACGGTCCCGAATCACCTTATCCAACCCAGAGAAGGCACCCCCGCAGATAAAGAGAATATTACTGGTATCGACCTGTAAGAACTCTTGCTGAGGATGTTTCCGTCCCCCTTGGGGTGGAACCGAGGCAATGGTGCCCTCAATCAGCTTCAACAGGGCCTGCTGGACACCCTCTCCGGAGACATCACGAGTAATGGACGGGTTATCGGATTTACGGGAAATCTTATCGATTTCATCGATGTACACGATTCCAGTCTGAGCCTTGTCGACATCGTAATCACACTTCTGCAGGAGTTTCTGAATAATGTTTTCCACATCCTCACCCACATAGCCGGCTTCGGTAAGCGTAGTGGCATCCGCAATGGTGAAAGGAACATTCAGCAACCGTGCAAGGGTCTCAGCAAGCAACGTTTTCCCTGACCCGGTGGGACCCACGAGCAAGATATTGCTCTTGGTGAGTTCTACTTCGTTTTTGCCGCCCCCCGCTCGAGAATCCAACCGTTTATAGTGGTTGTATACCGCGACTGAGAGCACTTTTTTTGCAGGCTCCTGGCCAATAACGTACTCATCGAGTATCTGATTGATTTCCTTTGGCTTGGGAAGCTTTGTTGCAGAAGAGGAGGCTTGGTCCTGCATCTCCTCCCTAATGATGTCATTACAGAGTTCAACGCATTCATCACAGATAAACACCGAGGGCCCGGCAATAAGTTTACGCACCTCGTGTTGACTCTTACCGCAGAATGAGCAGTAAAGGAGCTTGCCGCTATCCTTATCCTTGGTCTGATTATCATTACTCATGGCAAACCTCGTAAAATGATTACGCAACACACCTTGCCTTTTTTCGAGTCAAGATGCAAGCGGAAGCAGCAGTAAAGGGTCGTTATTCTTCCTAGTTTAGTGGATGCATTCACAAACTTGTAAATTAATGAGCGATAAATTCATTACAAAACTAAAAATGAGCCGTAAACACGCCTCTGAGGGGGGCAATTGGATCATTGCCTAAGCAAATTGGAGACCGTAGCGCACCAGTTTTAGTGCACTACGCCGCTCTTTTATTCTATGCCACGCTGACTTAGCACCTTATCGATCAGCCCATATTTAACAGCCTCATCACCGCTCATAAAGTTATCCCGCTCGGTATCCTCTTGGAGTCGTTTTACCGGCTGACCCGTATGTTTCGCCAGGACCTTATTCAATTGATCACGGATCTTAAGGATCTCCCGGGCATGAATATCGATATCTGTGGCCTGCCCTTGATAACCCCCGAGTGGCTGATGGATCATGACGCGAGAATGAGGTAGTGCATAGCGTTTTCCGGTTTGTCCTCCGCAAAGCAATAAAGCGCCCATGCTAGCCGCTTGTCCTACACATAAAGTACTTAAATCAGGCTTAATGAATTGCATAGTGTCATAAATGGCCATCCCAGCCGTCACTGATCCCCCGGGTGAATTGATATACAATGAGATGTCCTTATCAGGGTTTTCAGACTCAAGATAGAGTAACTGCGCAACCACCAGATTGGCCATATAATCATCAATTGAGCCCACAATGAAAACCACTCGTTCCTTTAACAGGCGAGAATAGATGTCATAGGCCCGCTCACCACGTGCAGTCTGTTCAACGACCATGGGCACTAGATTGAGTGCCCGGGGCTCTAATGCCCCATTGTTTAAACCTATCGTCATACTTTTTTCTCCGCAATACTCGAGTTCATTACTTGATTATAAGTCATGTCTTGTTGCTTGACCCGAGCCTTACTCAGCACCCAATCGACAACCTGTTCCTCAATAACCATCGACTCGACCCTTGCCATGGCCTGCTCATCACCGCGATACTGCCCGATAATCTGCTGCGGATCTTCATAGCTTGCTGCGAATTCTTCAAGCATCTGCTGCACTCTATGTTGATCCGGCTTGATATCTTGGGCCTTGACAATTTCGCTTACCAACAACCACAGGGCGACGCGTTTACGTGCATCCTCTTCGAAAAGCTTATCTGGAAATTTACTGGCATCAGTCATTCCCGGGTTTTTCATCATCTGCTCTCGTGCCCTAGCAATGTCTTCCTTCACCATCGCCTCGGGCAACTCTACCTGATTAAATTTGTGCAAACCCTCCATTACTTGCTCCTTTATCCAGAGCTTGGTCTTCTGCTCTAACTCCCTTTCCATATTTTTACGTATTTCGTTACGTAACGCGGAAACACCACCTTGTTTGACGCCAAAAGACTTGGCCAGTTCATCGTCTATAATCGGCAGAACGGGCTCCGATACGGTTTTTACTTCAACCTCAAAAGCGGCATTCTTGCCAGCCAACTTCTGCTGCGGATAATCTTCGGGAAAGACCACGTCCAGGGTCTTTTTTTCCCCAGCTACAATCCCTTTAAGTTGATCCTCGAAGTCCTTCAACATTTGCCCCTCGCCAAGCTCTACGGCCACACTCTGCCCTTTTCCACCCTCGAACGCATTACCATCGATCTTACCGTCGAAATCCACCACTATTTGATCACCTGTTTGAGAGCTTCGATCAACCTCTTTCCAGGTTCTACGTTGCTTACGCAAAGTTTCTATCAATTGATTGATATCGGCCTCACTTATCTCTGCCGCCGGTTTGGTGATCTCCAGAGACTGGATATCCACAATCTCAATCTCCGGAAGCACCTCAAAGGTTGCCGTATACATCAATCCTTTCCCCAAGCCCATGACATTCGGCTCAATACTTGGACCACCGACAGGACGCAGCTTTTCCTGGGTGACGGCCTGTTGGTAACTTGAATGCAGTACCTCGGTCAGCACCTCTTGTTGTACTTGGTTACCAAAACGCTGTTTAACGAGTTTAAAAGGGACTTTCCCGGGACGAAACCCATGAAGCTTCACCTGCTTAGTCATGGTCTTGAGGCGCTTTTCTATCTCCGAATCGATACTTTCGGCAGGGACCTCAACGATCATTTTTCGGCCTAATTTACTTGTAGTTTCTACGGTAACTTGCATCAATTAAATCCTCACAGGAACCTATGCGCCTATTAGCATGATCTCAATCCTAGGAGGCTGTAGGACTAATCTACTGCAGAAAAGCCGACTTGGGCAGACTCCTAGTGTGTTTGAACTGAAAATAGATGGTGCGAAAGGAGAGACTCGAACTCTCACGGGTTGCCCCACTGGCACCTAAAGCCAGCGCGTCTACCAATTCCGCCACTTTCGCGTACCTATTCTTTTCTCCTGGGCGAGACAGTATAAAAAATGGAGGGTTGCTCGACAATGAAGCAGTAACCTTTACGTTTGTTACGCCTTTCGCTGTCAAAACCCGTGCGTGAGGGACATATTATACAGTGACAACCTCTCTTTGCACTCCATCTCATGCCCAGCTTGTCAAGAAATCTTTATGATTTAGCAAAAGACTCCCGCGTCTGGTAAAAGACATAAGTCTTACTAGTGCTCTATCCATGTGATAACTACGGATTCAGCGTCCCTGTGGTGTTTCGCAGCAAGGCGCAGTGCGAAGGCAGTCAAGGCAGGCGCAACGCAGTCTGTGGGCGTTGACAAGCT
>JBDLIZ010000349.1:0-6130 GCA_039714615.1 Pseudomonadota bacterium
AGATAGGCTTCTAGTGCTCTATCAATGTAATTATTACATTGATAGAGCAACTAGGACGCAGAAACCTTTGACCCGCCATGACAAGGCGGGGAGGCAGGTACCTCGCCGCCTTTCTCAGCCCATTCCTTTGGGGTCAGGGTGTGTAGCGCCAGGGCATGCACCGGTCCCGCGAGTTCTTTGGCTAGGATTTCGTACAACAGTCGGTGACGGGCCACGAGTGGCTTATCATCGAACTGTGTTGAAACCACAGTCACCTTGAAGTGGGACTCTGAATCCGGCGGCACATTGTGTGTATGACTCTCGTTTTGGACTTCGAGATACGCGGGGCTCAATCGTCTGTTTACTTTGTCTTCGATCATTTGTTGAATGGTCATGACGTTGTTGGTCCTGATTTATTGGGTGATGAACGATTATATCCTACCTTCCATTCAATAAATCCACGAAAACCCCGCGGGTATATACCCATCCGTCATGGGTATGGTCAATGCTGTAACTCGTCGTCACGATAATGGACGTCTATCCAACAGCGCGGAAGTGTTTCACCTGAAGGGAAACATACCTTAGATTTTCTGAACTGATCGGGTTCCGGCATTTCTTCACCATAATTCAGCCGACCCACAAAAGAAGTTTTCATGGGGTCAAAAAGCTCTTTTAGGTTCAGGACTTCAATAAGATGCCTGCCATCTTTTTCTTTCAAGAACATCGTCTTCCTCCTGGGTTTGATTGAGTGGCGGGACCTAATTGTTCTACTTTCTGTGCTTTTCCTTGGTAGCTTCTCCGGCCATTTCTCGGGGAGAATTCCCCCGATGGGTGATCCAGGATGAGTAGCCACATTTGCTTGGGCACATACTATGAGTATGGCTGAGGAATGGCTAATTTCAAGGCCTCTGCAGCCGATTATTTTTTAACCAGACAGAATCTAGGTCTTAATCTAAGTGGTAAAACCTGCGTGCTGTGGAGGTGGTGGAGGCGGCCACGCTGGCGGCGTCAAGTCCCACACATCTTGCCACGGTATTAAGGACATGCGGCAGGTAGGCTGGTTCATTCCGGCGCCCCTTGGGTGGGGGGTTGATATCTCGCGGTACCAGATAGGGGGCGTCTGTTTCCAGCATCAGTCTGTTCAAGGGAATGCGTTTGACGAGTTCTTGCAGATGTTGGCCACGGCGCTCGTCACAGATCCAGCCGGTAATGCCGATATGCAGATCCATGTTCAAATAGGCGTCCAGCTGTTCGCCGGTGCCGGTAAAGCAATGAACAACAACGTTGCTGAGTTCTTTCCGGTAGGGGTCCAGGATGGACACAAAGTCCTCATGGGCGTCGCGTTCATGCAGAAACAAAGGCATCTCCAGCTCGCAGGCCAGCTCTATTTGGCGTTCGAATGCAAAGCGTTGGGCATCTGGTGGTGAATAATTTCGGTTGTAGTCCAGTCCTGCCTCACCAATGGCCTTAACCCGCTCGTGACCCGCCATCTCTCGCAGTTGTTCCAGGGTTTGCGCTCCCCAGTCTTTCGACAAATGCGGGTGCACACCGGCTGTGGCGTAAAGAGTTTGCGGATAACGTTCGGCTAGCTCTATACAATAGCGGCTCTCCGAAGCGCTTGATCCTGTTACCATGAGACGGATTACACCGGCCTCGATGGCACGGTCGAGCACCTCCTGCTCATCGTCTCTGAAGGCGCTATGAGTGAAGTTGAAACAGATATCAATGAGTTCGGCAGTCATCAATTCAATCGGTAATGGCGTTTAGTTGAATGCAAAGATATTATCTCGGTAACATGTTGTAGGCATAGGAAAATCAAGTCAATGAAAAAGGCCAGCCCAAAGAGCATCTATTTGAAAGACTATACACCTCCTGCTTTTCTCATCGAAGATGTCGCGTTGGATTTTGAACTGAAAGAGGATGCCACCGTGGTGCATTCGACCCTGGTGATACGGCGTAATCCAAACAGAGATCGCCCACAGGATGCATTGGTGCTCAATGGCGAACAACTGGAGCTGCTATGCGTTAAATTGGATGGCGAGCTGTTGGTCAAGGGACAGTACTACAAAGATGCCGAATCTCTGCAGATTCCTCGAGTTCCTCAGCGGTTCATCGTCGAGATCGTGACTCGGATTAAGCCGCAGGCAAACACCTCCCTTGAGGGGCTATACAAGTCCAGCGGTAATTTCTGCACCCAGTGCGAGGCCGAAGGGTTTCGAAAAATTACCTATTTTCTTGATCGTCCAGACGTCATGGCGACCTATACCACGACTATCGTCGCCGATAAACGAAAATATCCGGCATTGTTATCTAACGGCAATCTGGTCAGTTGTGGTGAATTGCCAGACTATCGGCACTATGCCACTTGGAGGGACCCCTTTCCCAAGCCATGTTATCTGTTTGCCCTGGTGGCGGGCGACCTGCTATGCAAGGAAGGTGTCTATCGTACTGGGTCTGGGCGTGAAGTGGCGTTGCGGATCTATGTACAGGTACACAATATCGATAAGTGCGATCATGCCATGGCCTCGTTAATAAAGGCCATGAAATGGGATGAGGAGAACTTCGGCCTGGAATACGATCTGGATATCTACATGATCGTGGCGGTGGATGATTTCAACATGGGGGCGATGGAAAATAAGGGGCTTAACGTATTCAATTCGAAATACGTCCTGGCCCGTCCCGATACCGCTACAGACGGGGATTATGAGGCCATCGAAGGGGTTATTGCTCATGAATACTTTCATAATTGGACCGGAAACCGGGTGACCTGCCGTGATTGGTTTCAATTGAGCCTCAAGGAGGGCTTGACGGTATTTCGTGATCAGGAATTCAGTGCCGATATGAGCTCAAGGGCGGTAAAACGCATCAATGACGTTCGTTTGCTTCGCACCCACCAATTTGCGGAGGATGCCGGGCCCATGGCGCATCCGGTGCGCCCTCAGTCATATATGGAGATCAATAACTTCTATACCGTGACGGTCTATGAAAAAGGCGCAGAAGTAGTGCGCATGTATCACACCCTGTTCGGCAGTGAGGGGTTCCGCAAGGGTATGGATCTGTATTTCAAACGCCATGATGGCCAGGCCGTGACCACGGATGATTTCGCCGCCGCAATGGCGGATGCCAATCACGCCGATCTGACTCAGTTCAAACGCTGGTATGATCAGGCCGGCACCCCGGAGCTCATCGTTGCAGGCCAGTGGAATCCCGATGCCGGCCGTTATGCCTTGAACATCAGCCAATCCTGTCCAACCACACCGGCTCAAGACATAAAAGAACCCTTTCACATCCCGATTAAAGTGGGTTTGTTGTCTGCTGATGGCAGCAATATTGCGCTGCAGTTTGAAGATGATACAGAGGTTGGCGGTTCAAGCAGGATACTCGAGGTGTGTAAGGCACAACAGAGCTTCGAGTTCATCAACGTCCCTGAGCGGCCCATACCTTCATTGTTGCAAGGGTTTTCGGCCCCAGTGACGCTGCGCCATGACTACACTGATGACGAACTGGCGTTTCTCCTGGTGCATGACAGCGATCCGTTCAATCGCTGGGAGGCTGGGCAGAAGTTTGCAATAAATAAGATCATGGCACTTATTGGGCAAACCATCGCGGGAGATCGCTTACAGGTCGGGGAGGATTTTACCTTGGCCTTTAAAAATACCCTTACCGATCCAAAACTGGACAAGGCATTCATTGCCGAGGCCATGACATTGCCGGGAGAGGGTTATATTGCCGAGCTGGTGGAGGAGATCGATGTGGATGCTATTCATGCCGCCCGCCAGGCCCTGCGCCGATCATTGGCAGTCGCCTTGGAACCGGTGTTTTTACAGAACTATTATGATAATCAACTCGAAGGTCGATATCGCTACCATGCGACCGATGCCGGATGCAGACGGTTGAAAAACCTGTGCCTGCGCTTTCTGAACACCCTTGATAAACCGGAGTATCGAAGTCTGGCCATACAGCAATTCACGGCCGCCGATAACATGAGCGACAGCATCGCGGCCATGCAGGCCTTAAGCGATTGGGATGTCCCGGAGCGCGAAGAGGTTCTGCAAGTCTTTCATGATCGTTGGCAGCACGATACCCTGGTGATGGACAAATGGTTCACCCTTCAGGCACTCTCTCAGCGCGCGGGTGGCTTGGATAAGGTCAAACAGCTCACCCAACATCCTCTGTTTTCGATACGTAACCCCAACAAGGTCCGGGCATTGATCGGCGCCTTTGCCCACGGCAATCCAACCCAGTTTCACCGCGTCGACGGAAGGGGCTACGTATTTATTGCCGATCAGGTCTTGCAGCTTGATGAATTGAATCCTCAGGTGGCGGCTCGCCTGGCCAGAGCATTCAGCCGCTGGAAGAGGCACGAGCCCAACAGACGCGCGTTGATGCAGGATCAGCTAGAACGCATAAAGAGGAGCGCCAATCTCTCTAAGGATGTCTATGAGATCGTATCAAAGAGTCTGGTTTGATCTGGAGGTATACTTGTGGGAGATGGATTATACATCCATGGCAAATGGGTTTTCAGAACACATAGCATATCGCCTTTGCCGCATAGCCGCGTTAGAACACGAAAACTATAAAAATAACGTATGCCTTACGTGTTCCGCTTTGCTCTACGACCAATTCAAGGCACTGGGAAAGGCAGTTATTGACCTTTTCTGGGAATTTAATCCCTCCGAAACAGCCTAATCCCGATTCAATCCGGTTCAGCTCTTAGCCCGAGGTCGCATGATTACTACTATGAGTTACTCAAAATCATTAGTATGCAGCCTGTTTTGAGAGCTAAAAAGCCACCAAGCAGTCCATCTAAAACCGAAACAGTTCATTTCATCTCAAAACTCGTTAAAGAGCAAGAATACTAAGTCGATACACTATTTGCCGATTCAATTGCTAATTCTGTGTCAGCAATAGATTTTCTCATTTTCTGCTGGATTTCCTGCTCTGTGAATAAAAACACTTCAAGTACATATTTGCTTGTGTATGGCGTTAGTATATTTTTTCAGATAACAATATGAAATTTTCTATCCTGAAAAGAGCTGTAGATACATGAATAAGGTGTTCTCTTTTCTCATTGCCCTAGTGATTACCGCGTTAGCACTGGTATATGCATTATGGGATGTGGATTTTCAGGAATTATCCCAATTGTTATCGGGAGGAAAATATTCGGTACTAGCACCGTTTACCGTAGCATTAATATTATTTTACTGGTTTAAGGCATTACGCTGGGCCGTCATATTGCGTCCCTTGGGACGCTTTAGTTGGATTCAAGTAACGCCCGCCATGATGATTGGGTTTGGTGGAAATAATATTCTACCAGCTCACTTGGGAGAATTGATACGAACAGTAGTGTTTTCTCGCCATTATTACCAACCTATGAGTAGTATATTCACGTCCCTAATATTGGAACGGATTCTTGATGTAATCGCGATTCTAGTTATTTACTTGTTCGCGGTTCTTGCAATTGGCAAGCCCCCAGAAGCACTACAAACCGGAGCCTGGATCATTGCTGGAGTGATGTGTGTAGTTACTTTTGGAATACTGATATTGCTGCTGCGACCGAGTTTTATTATGACTCTATGGAGTAAAAGCACCGGTTGGTTATCGATAACTTTACAGTTGCATGGACGAAAGATGCTGGAAAATGCCGTACTCGCACTTTCATCGCTGAAATCACCCTGGAGGCTGACGTTGTTGATCGGGTATTCCATATTGCAATGGGGTATCATGTCAGTCATGGTTTGGTTGTCGTTGCAGGCTTTTGACGCTTTTATTCCACCGTCAGTGACTATTATCGTACTGACGGTGATATCGTTGGCAGTGACTGTGCCCAGTGCCCCGGGTTATGTGGGGGCCATTCAGGCTGCCTTCGTTTTTGCCCTGGTTCCCTTTGGTGTAAAACAGGAAATCGCCTTTGCGGCCAGCGTTTTCTTTCTTGTGGCCCAGTGGATTCCTGTGACGACGGTCGGTGCCTTATGTTTCATTTTTACAGGACTACGAGTTGCCGATGTCCGTCAAGATGTTGAAAAAGCAGAAAGCGTGAGGGATGTTGCTTAGGAATGGCTCAACAATAACTTGGTCATTTAGCGCTCAGATTTAGTTTGTATTTGGACGATCTGATTGAGTAAAAGCGCAGGAATAGTGGTTCTATTTC
>JBDLIZ010000350.1:0-6109 GCA_039714615.1 Pseudomonadota bacterium
GTTGGCCCACCTCGGCGGCGGCCCGATACATGATCTGCCAGCGATTGGCATCGGTTACCGCTTGGCGTTCCAGATGCTTATGCACATTTTCGATCATCACGATGGCGGCATCCACCATGGCACCGATGGCGATGGCGATCCCCCCCAGGGACATGATGTTGGCGTTGATACCCTGTTGATGCATGATAATGAAGGCCACCAGGATGCCCATGGGCAGGCTGATGATTACCACCAGGGCCGAGCGCATGTGGAAAAGGAACACCACACACACCAGGGTAACCACCAGAAACTCCTCCACCAGCTTGAGGCTCAGGGAGTCGACTGCACGCTGAATCAGCGCCGAGCGATCATAGGTCTCGACGATCTCCACCCCCGGCGGTAATCCTTTTTGCAATTCTTCAAGCTTGGCCTTGACGGCCTGGATGGTGGTCATGGCATTCTCCCCCCAACGCATCACCACGATCCCGCCGGTCACCTCGCCTTCGCCATCGAGTTCGGCGATACCGCGGCGCATCTGCGGACCCAGACGCAGCTCGGCGACATCTTTCAGCAGGATCGGAACCCCCTGCTCATTGACCCCCAGCGGGATACGGCGCAGATCATCCAGCGACTGGATGTAGCCCGTGGCCCGCACCATGTATTCGGCCTCGGCCATCTCGATGACCGACCCACCGACCTCCTGGTTGGCACGCTGGATGGCCTGCCGGATCCTGGACAACGGCAGCCCATAGGCGCGCAATCGATCAGGGTCCAGGACCACCTGGTATTGCTTGACCATGCCGCCCACGGTAGCGACCTCCGAGACCC
Source organism: Pseudomonadota bacterium (assembly GCA_039714615.1). Lineage (GTDB taxonomy): Bacteria > Pseudomonadota > Gammaproteobacteria > JAAEPA01 > JAAEPA01 > JAAEPA01. The sequence continues at coordinate 808 of JBDLIZ010000350.1, forward strand.
CGGGGACGGTCTGCAGCTCGTATTTCAGAAACCAGTCCTGCAGGGATCTGAGCTGGGCCAGATCGTTGCCCCCCGAGCGGTCCACCAGGGCATACTCATAGATCCAACCCACCCCCGTGGCATCCGGTCCCAAGGCCGGGCGCGCGGCCGGCGGCAACTGACTGGCCACCTGACTGAGATATTCCAGCACTCGAGTCCGCGCCCAATAGAGATCGGTACCGTCCTCAAAAATGACATAGACGTAGGAATCACCGAAAAAAGAGTAACCCCGTACGCTGACCGCCTTAGGCACCGACAGCATCGCGGTACTCAAGGGATAAGTGACCTGGTCCTCGACCACTTGCGGGGCCTGACCCGCGTAGTGGGTCTTGATGATGACTTGGACATCCGACAGATCCGGGATGGCATCTACCGGCGTGTTGTTGAGCGAATACAGACCCCAGCCCATCAGGATCGCGGTCAATAGCAGTATCAACACCCGGTTGTGAACCGACCACTGAATAATACCGGTGATCATCGCTCTCCCCTCTGAGCCGCGCCCTTCTCAGCTACGCCCTGCGGCTCCTGGGTAGGGGCGCTCATGCGCATCAAGCTGGCCTTGAGACTCGCCTCCGAGTCGATCAGAAACTGCCCGGAAACCACCACTTCATCACCCTCAGCCAGCCCCGAGACGACCTCGACAAACTCGCCCGACTCCAGTCCCGCGACCACTTGGCGGGCCTGAAACCTGCCCTCGCCTAGCGCCAGGATCACCCGCTGACGGGTACCCGTGCGGATCAGGGCCTCGCGAGGGATATAAAGCACGCCCTGCTTGGGTCCGCCATAGAGGGTGACATCCGCATACATATTGGGTTTGAGCAGTTCATCAGGATTGTCGAAACGCAGACGCACCTTTAGGGTGCGGGTCTTGGGATTGAGACTGGGATAGATATATTCCACCCTACCCTCCCATTGCCTTCCCGGCAGATAGGACAAATGCACGTCCGCCGGCTGTCCGACCTTCACCCATTCCGACTGCTGCTCGAAGACCTCGGCCAGCAACCAGACACTCGACAGATCAGCCAGACTGAGCACCTCTGTGGCCGGCTTGATATACATGCCTTCGCGCACGTTCAGACTGGCCACCACACCGTCTTGAGGGGCATGGAAGCTCACCCTCTGGTTCACCTTTCGAGATTTTCGCAAGACATTCACCTGCCCCGAGGTCAATCCCAGGGCCAGCAGGCGCTCGCGCGAGGCACCGATCAGGGGCTTGTTAGCCACGACCAGGGCCTGTAGATACTCTTCCTGGGCGGTTACCAGGTCAGGGGAATAAAGCTCGAACAGCACCTCTCCCCGGCGCACCCTTTCCCCCTCCGACTTGACGTTCAGGCGTTCGATCCAGCCATCGGTGCGCAGATGTACATGGCTCAGCCGGGACTCATCGTAATCGACATAACCCACCGTATTGATACCACGCCACAACCGCCCCAGCACCACCTTTGCGGTACGTACACCCATGCTGTTGACGACGGCAGGCGATATTTCGACGACGGGATTTTCCCTATCTTGTCCGGTAGTGCCCCCAGCCTGCAAGGGGACCAGGGTCATGCCGCAGATAGGGCAACTACCCGGCTGATCACGGATGATCTGAGAATGCATGGGGCAAACATACTTTGGATCGGCATGCTTGGCGGCATGTCCCAGGGCGGTATCCTGCATGGCCTGTTCCAGCGACTCACTGGGCGCGGGCTGGCGATCACAGGCGGCGAGGAAAATACCAAACAACAGGGCGATGGAAATCAATCCTAGTGTTTTCATTGGACATCTCCTGCAAGATACAGCAAGCGGGCCTGGGCCTTGGCGCGATCCACGCGGATGCGCAGGGCCTTCAATTGGGTATCAAGTTCGGTGATTCTGGCCCGGGTCAAGGCGGCAAAATCGGCGTTATCGTTCTGATACGCAAGCAAGCTGGCCTGCGCATTTTCCTGCGCCTGGGTCTGCAGGGTGTTGGCATATAATGCGGCCCGTTCGCCCAATCGCCACCATTGGGCATAATGGCTGTCCAGCTTCTGGCGCAGCTCACGCAGCCGCTCATCTCGGGCAAATCGCATCGCCTCAAGCTCATACTGGCTGGCGGCTAGTGAGCGGTCCTGACGTTTATCACGAAATATCGGCAGATCAACGGTAACACTGGCACTAAGAAAATCAGCCCGTTCTCTGCCGTTGGGGGTTTCTCCCCCGCGAAAACCATAGTTCACCCCCAGGGCCCATCCCGGTTTGTAGGCCTCGCGAGCCAGCGCCACGGCCTGCTGACCGGCTATCACTTTGGACCGATCGGCCCTGATCAGGGGGTGCTCTATCAGTGCGGCCTCCAGCGAACCTCGGTCTGCGAGTTCGGGCAATCGTGGAAATTGCTCAGGCAAGGGACGCCGGCCGTGATCTGCCCCCAGCCAGCGCCCCAACTCCGCCCGTGATTGCTCCTGGCGGATACCAATCTTTTCCAACCGGTCATCGAGCAGACTGAGTTCCAACTGAGCGCGGATGACATCCTGCTGATTATGTTTTCCCACGGCGTACTGGTGTTGGGTTACCTGCACGAGTTGGGTGAACAGACCGCGGTTCTGTTCAATAATGAGTTGCGCCCCCAACCAGTAGTACAGCTCCAGCCAGCTCAAACGCAGCTCCTGGAGGATCTTGAGACCTCGATCCGTAGCCAGCTCACGTTGCGCCCCGGAGAGGACCTCGGTGCGCCGGGCCTTGACCGCTAGGGAATCCCCGCGCGGAAAGGCCTGTTGAATGCCCAACTGAACCTGAGTCATGGGTTCTTGGGTACGATTAAAGGTGTCGGTGGGAAAATTCATCAGACCGAACCTGAACTTCGGGTCCGGCAGTTGGGCATCGGCGGTGGCGCGCTGAGCGAGGGCCTCGGCACTGGCATTGAACCTTGCCATACCGGGCTCATCTTCCAGCGAGAGCCGCTCGGCCTCACCCAGGGTCAAGACCTCCCCAGGCGCCTCTCGGGCAAAGGGTGTTTGCGTTATTAAACAAAGGATAATCAAGACCCAGCTCATACTGGCCCTGCGGATGCAATGGCACATCATGCCTCCTCCACATCAAGCGTATAACCCAGGGATCCTCATGGATAGGGTTATCGAAGAAAAGTCAAAGATCGGGGTTGAAAACGCGCTGGGTGAGGATAGCCCACCCGCTTGTTTAGGAATGCTAACGCATTCCTTAGAGGGTACGAGGAGGCTTATACAAGGTGTCGTTAAAGCGGGAATGCATCGATGATGACCCGACTGAGGGCGAGGCATCCTTGAGGACTAGAAATGGCAGGACTTCAGAACCAGAGGCTACCGCAGAACCAACCGTCAAGGCACAAACCACGCATTGCTCACAAACGAGCAACGGTGCTGAAAAATCGTCCTGGCAGCAATCATGCCCGGATGAATCCATGTCCTCGGACGACAGTTCCGCGCCTATGGCCATGTCGCAATATCCCTGCAGATAAGGAGTCGCCATGGCCTGCAACGGTAAGCAGACGAGCAACAACAGGATCGGCCATTTTGGAGTTTGAGTCGTCATCACATCATAGTTTGCCTTTTTTTGCCTGATGTGGCAAGGGATCGAGTACCCGCCCCGAACTCGTAATACAGAAGGCAATCCAGATGGGCCGTCTTAACTACATGGACGGCATTACCGGGACCGGCTGGCGCGAGACCAATACCGTCCGAGGGACCTCTTTTTGAGGAAAATACGGGTTGACGACAAAATATGAATAAGTATACTTATTCATATGATTTGACGTAGGGTGATTCAGCTTATGAAAATTAGCGAACGCGGACAGGTCACCATTCCCCAAGAATTAAGAGAGAAATATGGCTACTTACCCAACACAGATGTGGAATTCATAGCAAAAAATGGAGCTTTAATGCTCATCCAGAAAAAATCAGCACGACGTGACGCGTTAAAGTCCATTTACGGAAAAAAGAAATTAAAGAAATCCACTGATGAATTAATGGCGCTACTTCGAGATGGGTGAATGGCTAATCGACACCAATGTTTTAATCGATGTCATTGGCGCTGATCCTATCTACGGTAAACGGTCTTTAAATACATTAACTCAATTAAGCGAGACTGGGATTTTAATTATTAATCCGGTCATTTACGCTGAAATTAGCGCCGTGCTTGATTCTATTGAAGAAATCGATGAATTATTTTCACCTGTCCTGTTTCGCCGTGAAACATTACCTTGGGAAGCCTGTTTTCTTGCGGGACAATCTTTCCGTCGCTATCGGAAAAACCAAGGTAAGCGAAAAAGAATGCTGGCGGACTTTTTGATTGGCGCCCACGCAGCAGTCTCGGGTTTTGGATTGGTTTCCAGGGATCAAGGGTACGCTCATTATTTTAACATCAACCTCATTGATCCGAGCCAGAGTCAAACGTAAAGTTAAATCAGAATGATCACGGTAGGACGGCCAGTTTCCCGACCGCCCCCGTACAGATCCCCGCGAGCGGAACTACCGCACGGGGCTCCTCAAAGTTACTCGCTTTGCACTGCGGGCGGCAACGTGATTGTGTTGCTCAGAAGCTATGGCATATGCGTGGCTTGCGGAGTTTGAACGCTTTTATCAGTTCCGCGAAACCTTTCCAGTTGTAGCTGCGCCGTTGACTACGACGATTTAACATCTTGAAAAGAATCCGCGTCGCCTGATGAAAGAAGTTCTGCAAACTGTCGTAGTTCCCTCGGATGCCGTAGTAGTTGTAGTACCCACGCAGCTTGGAATTGAGCTTCGCAAATAATTCCTTCTTCGGTAGCCGACAGTTCTGGTGGCACCATTGCTGGAAGTTTGCCAGGGCGGCACGGTACTTCTTGCGTGCCGTACGACGCTTGATCACCGGCTTGCGCCCGCGGCCAAGTCCCCAACGAAACTCGAATCCCAAGAATTCAAAGGCGCCACTGGCTTTCCAGTTTACCGGACTGAACCTCAGGAGGTTCGTTTTCTCTGCTGCAACCGCTAATCCAAACTTGCCTAACCTTGCTCCGAGCACACTGCAAAATCGCTCGGCATCGGCTTCAAGCTCGAAGGCGCATACAAAGTCGTCCGCATACCGACACAGGTACGCTGCCCCTCGGCAGTGCCCCTTGACGGTCTCCTCAAACCACACATCTACGACATGATGAAGATAGATGTTGGCGAGTATCGGTGAAACGCTCCCGCCTTATGCATAGTAACTCGTTATGCAAAGTAAATCGGGTTAAGGCACATTTTTTATGAGCCAGCCCCGAAATTACTTTACATAAAACGGCGAGGCTGAT
>JBDLIZ010000351.1:0-6102 GCA_039714615.1 Pseudomonadota bacterium
CTGTCGGACTTAGGCGATCGTAGCGAGGGAAAGACGGTTTGAGGCAGATTTGTCGATCGTTTGAGGCGAATAGCGGTAGCTATTTAACGAAAAGGATCGGGAAATCTCTCCAAATCCGGTTTTTCCGGAGTAGATCGTCCTAAGTCCGGCAGGCTCCTCGACAGCTTCTTAAATTGAGGTATTCGTGATGCGTCGTGTGGTCTTTAATCGTAAAGGCGGGGTAGGGAAATCAAGCATAACCGCCAATCTTGCCGCAATAAGTGCCAAGGAGGGCATCAAAACCCTGGTCGTGGATCTCGATCCACAGTGTAATGCCAGTCACTACATACTGGGGCGGGAGGTGGACATCGGCACCATCAGTGTCGCTGAGTTATTCAAACAAAGCCTTTCGTTTCGTCTCAAAAACTCCAATCCTGAGGACTTTGTCTGGACTACGGTTTACGACAATCTTTTCGTCATGCCGGCATCGCCGGAGTTGAGTGATTTGCAGGCAAAACTGGAGGCCAAGCACAAGATATTCAAACTGCGTGATGCCTTAAGGGCTTTGGATTCGGAGTATGGCGCGATCTTTATCGATACGCCTCCGGCGTTTAACTTTTTTACCCTGTCGGCCTTAATCGCTGCCGATAGCTGTCTGATTCCTTTTGACTGTGATGATTTCTCACGTCACGCCCTCTATGCTTTATTGGAAAACGTGGCAGAGACCCGGGAGGATCTCAACAAGGATTTGCGCATTGAGGGTATAATCGTTAATCAGTTTATGTCTCAGGCAAAATTGCCGACCCGGCTGGTCAATGAATTGAGGAAAGAGCGATTGCCCTTGTTTGATACTAAGTTGTCCGCTTCAGTGAAGATGCGAGAGTCTCATGAATTCTCCAAACCCCTGATCCATTTTGCGCCTGTGCACAAACTTACCCGGGAATATGTGTCTCTGTTCAAGGAGCTGAACGAGGCCTCTATGCATTCAGAAAATTTAGCAGTTAACGGTTAACCGTTAACTTTTCTACCATGGTTTATCAAAGCCACACCTGCTCGGGCCGGTATCAGGATTTTTTGGTTCCGGCTCGGCCGGATTAGATTTGCTTAAGCAATAAAGACATGGGACAACGCGTAAAGCTCTTGCCTGCCGGGCAGGAATTCGTGGTAGAAGGTCAGGAGACCGTATTGGAGGTGGCGATTCGCTCTGGCGTTACCTTACCCTATGCTTGCAGTAATGGAAACTGCGGTCAGTGCAAGGCCAGAATTGTGCAAGGTGAAGTGAAACGGGTCCGGCATCAGGACTATGTATTCTCGCTGGCTGACAAGCAACAGGGATTTATCTTGTTATGTGCCAACAGCGCCGTCTCCGATCTGGTATTGGAGGTTCAAGATGTCGATGGTGCAGAGGGTATAGCAGAGCAGCATTTTCGGGTCAAGGTGCGTAAACTCGAACGTATTAGCGGCCAATTGCTGGTATTGCACGCCCGCATGCCCCGTGGTGATCGAATGAGGTTTTTGGCGGGGCAATACGTCACCCTGAGCATTCCCCGCATAGGTGAGTACGACTGCTCCCTCGCGAGTTGTCCCTGTGATGAGAAGCATCTGGAGTTCCACATCCGCCAAGTTGGGCATGAACCGGTCTCCGACTACTTGTTCAATACCTTGAGGGTCGGTGAACGGCTGGAGCTGACCGGGCCCAAAGGCCGGTTCGTATTGCATAAAGATTCCCTCAGGCCGATGATCATGATCGCCTTCGATACCGGTTTTGCGGCGATCAAGAGCTTGCTCGAACATGCCACGGCCCAAGAGAAAGAACGTGAGATCTATCTGTACTGGATCGCCTGTGGCAGCGAGGGGCAGTATCTCAACAATCTGTGTCGTTCCTGGCAGGATGCCCTGGATGAATTTCACTATATACCGCTGAGCATATCCGAGAGCCACCAGGAAATCATGACCCAACAGGTAAAGGGCTGTAAAATCACCGAACGGAAATTATTGCAGGTGGTAAATCAACATCCCGACCTCAGCGGGTTTGATGTTTATGTTGCGGCTCCGGAACTATTCCTAGAGTCCGCGCAAAAGATATTTCTGAAGCATCGGCTAGATCCGGCCCGCTTCAGGACCGAAACGGTGCATGGAAATCAGAATGTGAGCTGTCTGGTAGGCTAGAAATAGCGCCGGACTTTTTACCCACTCCACGGTGCTGCGCTCGTTGTAGCAAGGATGTCTTGTTCCCATCCGGCTGTGATCACCTTATCCGGCGTTCTCGTTTGGCTAGTCGCACAGCTCGCCAACACCAGGCTGGTGCCACGCGGGACGATATAAAGGAGTTTCCTAATCATGAGCATGTTCTCTTCCCGCGGATACGGGTTTTGGTTCGGATAGTTCGATCTTTCGCATGGCGGGCCAGCCCTCGCCTTGCTTACCGGCTGGCCCAAAAAAAAAAGCCGGATCACTGTCTCGGGGGTTTTCCATGCCTCTGGGCGATTTGCGCTGCTAACTTGTCCTGTTGCTCAGGTGTCAGCACTGACCGGATCCGGGATCGGGTCTGCTTCAGGAGAAAGAAGAGTTCTGACATGGTTTTTGCCTGGGCATCGGCCAGCTTACGAAGTCCATCCTCTCCGCTCGCGACAGTGTCATAGTTGATCAATTGCTGCCGACCCTTGAATGCCAACTCGACGCGGTTACGCACCTGAGGGCGCTGTTCGTCCAGGATCTCCCGGATCTTTTCCCGCTGAGTTCGGGTTAGGTCCAGTGGCTCCAGCATCCGGAACATCTGGCCCACGCGAGGGGCGAGGGGCATGCCAAACAGGGCTCCAGGATGGCCGGAAAGGCCCCCGTGGTCCATGCAGGGGCCCGGTGGATGGGCGGAAGCCGATTTCATCAGGGTCAACGTGGGGAGTGCAAGGATGATTGCCGTAGCGATGAGTTTGTGTCTTTTGTTCATGTTAAAGCCTCCTGAATCTTGGTGAAAATATGATGAATTGGCAATCCGGGTCGATCCCGATTACCGAGGTCGGCCGCGTCCCGTGCGCCTTGCAGCAAACTCCTGTCTGCTGATATTGCCGTCCCCGTCCGCATCCAGCCGCTTGAAGATATCTTCTGGACTGCGAAGCATGGCCGGGGCCTTTTCAACGAACTCCGCCAGAGAAATACTGCTATCGCCATTGCTGTCAACGTTCTCGAAGGACATTTCTCCGCCGGACATGCCGCCGCCGAATCTTGGTGAAGCGCAAGCAGACAAGCCGTGAACCAGCAAGATTGCGGCAAACAAACTAGGGCTTTTTCTATGTGTCATAACTATGGACTCCAATGGAGATTGTTTAGAGACGCGCATATTGCCATGCGGAAAAGTCTAGTGGAGGTGTCTGTAAGATCGGGTAGAGAGTGTGTAAAAGTATGTAAAAGCCGGTACTCGAGTTGCCCCTTAGGTCGGAATGTCCAATAATCGGGCAGCATATATCAGGGGCTCGAAGCTGAAGGGGCAAACGGTGAATCGCGTACTGATCGTGGATGACGACATAGATTTTTGCGAAATGCTTGCCGAGTACCTCGGGACGGAGGGTTTTGGCGTAGATGCCGCTCACGATGGAGAGCGGGGTGCCCAACAGGTTCTTTCCGGTGTATACGACGTGGTAGTGCTCGATGTCATGCTCCCAAAACTCAACGGTTTTGATGTGTTGCGGCGGGTTCGAACGGAATCCCAGGTACCGATCTTGATGCTCACCGCTCGGGGGGAAGAAGTGGATCGGATCGTCGGTCTGGAGATGGGCGCTGATGACTATCTGCCCAAGCCCTGCAATCCGCGAGAGCTTGTGGCCCGTCTGCGGGCTCTCCTACGTCGGGCAACATCTTTCCAAACAGATCATGGAGGGGCTGGTATCGATGAGATTCTGCATGCCGGCGAACTCGACGTGCATCCCGCTTCCCGCCATGTAACTCGCGGGGGGGCAACATTGGACCTGACCAGCACCGAGTACAATCTGCTGGAAGTGCTGGTGCGAAATGCCGGACGGGTGGTAACCAAGGAATTCCTGTCCGAGAAGGTCCTGGGAAGAAAACTGGCCCGCTACGACCGAAGTATCGACATGCACGTCAGCAAGCTGCGCCGTAAATTTGGTTCGGGGCCGAAGGGCAAGCCCCTCGTCCAGACGGTCCGTGGCGTCGGTTATCAGTTCACTGGTGGGTGAATCACATGGGACGCCTGTTCTGGAAGATATTTCTCTGGTTTTGGTTGGCGATGTTCCTGATGATCCTCGGAATTACCTTGGTTATGTCGCGTTTTTTGCAAACAAGGGAGGGCGGGTATCCAATGAGGCCGCCAGCCATGGTTGCCGCATCTCAAGTAATGGCGGTGGCCGCGGTGTTGGAACACGGCGGCGAATCCGCGACCCGGTCGTTACTCGAGGAGCTGTCCGCGATCTCACCGGTGGAGGTCCTGGTATTCGATGATCAGGGACGAGAGCTTCTCGGGCGATCGGTAGCCAATCCGGGTGTTTGGCAAGCGGAGAGCCCCATGGGTGCGGAGCCGAGGCTGGTGCCGCGCGAGCGTTTCAGTGCGAATTCTGCCCAACTAGTAGATTCCCGGGAAGGAAACCGTTACCGAGTCCAGGCAGAGTTTCCCGCCGTTGCTTTCGGGCTGGCAGCGTCATTCAAGCGGAATTCCAGGCTGCTCTTTTCACGGCTTGGAATGGCCGCCCTAGTCAGTGGACTGGTCTGTTTCTGGCTCGCCTGGTATCTGGCGGGGCCAGTCCGGCGGCTGCGCGAGGCCACTCGACGGTTTTCCGAAGGAGAGCTGGATGTGCGCGTCACCAAGGCGATCGGGAAGCGCCGGGACGAAATCGCCGATTTAGGGCGTGATTTCGACCATATGGCGGGACGCCTTCAGGCGCTGATTTCGTCTCAAAGGCAGTTGCTCAATGACGTCTCCCATGAACTCCGCTCACCCCTGGCGCGGCTACAGGTCGCCGTGGGCCTGGCGCGTAAAAAAGCTGGAGAACGGGCCGCACGGGAATTGGACCGCATCGAGCGCGAAGTGGAACGCCTGGACGATTTGGTTGGCGAGGTCCTGGCGCTCGCGCGCCTGGAGGTCCGCAATACGGAGGTACTGGAAGACGATGTCAATATTGCCGATCTGCTGAGCGCCATCGTTGACGACGCGGAGTTCGAGGCGGCAAACCGCAACCGATATGTGCACTTTACCACTGAGATATCGCCTATCCTTAAAGCCAATGCGGAATTGCTGCACCGCGCAGTGGAAAACGTGGTGCGCAATGCGGTGCGTTATACCGCCGAGTCGACGACGGTGCAGGTAACTTTGCACGTGGCTGAGGCACGCGAGGGCTGGATCGATATATCGGTTTGCGACTCCGGACCCGGGGTCCCCGAGAAACAGTTGTCCACCTTGTTCGAACCCTTCGTTCGCACCACTGGCGCCAGGGATCGGGGCAGTGGCGGTTACGGCCTGGGATTGGCCATCGCAAAACGCGCCATTGGCTTGCACGGGGGCACCGTGTCAGCCACTAACCGGAAGGACAACGGGTTATGTGTCGAGATAGCGCTGCCGTTAAAACCAGGATGAATCTTCCATGCCGGGGAAATCGTTTTCTACTAGCAGCTCGGTCACCCCGGCCGCCACTGCGTCCACCCCTGCGGTGAGCCCGCGAATGCTATTGGCTTGACCCGTGACATTTACAAGGCCAATGGATTGACCTGTCACAGTATCTTGGAACTTCACCTGCACAAGGATCTGTTTCTTGAGAATCTCGTTCGTCAGGTGAAGAACCGTTCCATACACTCTCAGTTGGCTCCCCCGCGCCTGTTTCACACCGTTTTCGGAGAGATTAGCGAGTATCTTGTCGTTCAGGTGCGCGAGAAGATTTGGCTTGAGCTGCCCGCCGGCAGCGCTGGTAAACGGCCTGATATCGAGGCTGTCGTAGGACTGCAGATTTTGGACAGGCTCAACAACTAAAATATCGCTGGTCCCGCCGCGCGCCGTGTCCACAACGGTCTTAACGGCCATCCCGCAACCGTTGAGGGCTAAGAGGATAGTGGCAAGCAATATGAAACGATGAGTACGATTCATGGGGTTTCCTTCAATCTTCGGTTGATCCTGGTTGCCGG
>JBDLIZ010000352.1:0-6102 GCA_039714615.1 Pseudomonadota bacterium
TCCTTACCGGACCCGTCAGGGCTACCGCAAGCCTATCAACCCACCTGTTCTAGCATCCGGCTATGCAACGGGCGGGTACACGCTGCGCAGCGCCGGGGCCTCGGCCATGCCGCGCGTCCGGATCAGGGCCGGGCGGCAGAGTCCCTCGGAGACGGCGAGCGCCGCCGCCTGCAGGACACGCCGATCCTGCGACTCCGGCAGCACGATGCGCTTCTGCAGGCGCCGGGCCTTCTCGCGCAACTCGAGGAGGACGTCCACGCTAGCGTCCGGGCTCCCGGGTCGCGTCGAGGACTTCCTGCGGGACGTCGAGCTGCATGCGCACAACATGGAAGGCGAGCTGGACCGCAACCTCCTGGAACGGATGGTGCCGCCGCTCGAGCACATGTTGCGCAACGCCGTCGTACATGGCATCGAAGACGCCGATTCGCGACAGGCCGCCGGCAAGCCGGCGGGCGGCCGAATTACCATTCGCCTGCATCGTGAAGGTGCCGAGATGGTGATAAGAAATAGTTGCAGATGCCAGAATAAAAACAGGAGGGGAAGAGTCTTCGATGTGTTCTAACAGTGCCAATATTTGCTCCATTCGTGGCGGAACTTCTGGTTTGGATCGGTGACAGCCAAAAGCCACCTGAATCTGAATGTCCGACTTCAGTTGCTTTTGAGACCTTCCCAGGAATATGTGGAATGGCAAGTTAGGGTCGACAACGGAAGTACAGTGATTCCAAATATTAGCGACTGGTGTAGTTCCGGAGACGACCCATTGCAGTCCTTATAGTTAAATTATGGAACGTCTGTAAAGCAGCGGAAGCAGGACGTTCACATCCTGTAAAACTGTCCCGAGCTTAGCCTGCTTTCAATCCGATAGTTTAGGTTAGAAACCATGTGGTCAGATCAACCATTCCAGACCCGTTGCACGCATGGATTTGTATATAGAACGTTGTTGACGGGTAGTGCGTCCTTTTATGCCGCCTGCTTTCATCAGTTCCTCGCGCATTTGCAGCCATTCTGGCGAACCCCAGCGGTATGAGTCAGACTTCAAGCGATCGAAGTTATTTTCCAGATCCTGGATTACTTCGCCGCTTTGCAAAACCAGACCCATTTCATTATTAAACAACTGTGATCGATAATCGAAATTGGCTGTGCCAACAAACGCGTTTTCCGGGCCAAAAATAAACTTTGCATGAAGTTTTCCATAGTGTGCTGAGCCATTGCCCAGCAGTGCTGAATCCAGTTTTCCTGTCTGATACAGATAGAGCTGAGGATGCTCAACAAGCCGTTTCCATTCTTCGGATTCCACGACGTCGGAGTTCAGTTCACCCGTTTCCAGTCCTGACAGCCAGCGTTCTTCCAGTTCAGGCGTCAATAACAGACGAGGTCCCATCTCCATATCAATAACGGACTGAGCCATAAAATTATCGCTGGTCAGCACAGAGTTGGTGATGATCTCTATGCGATTGTTCGGATGGGCGTTTAGCCAGTTGTGTATATCTGCTACACGGTCCATCACCAGGTTTCCGTCCTTGTCATAATACCTGGCGATAAACAGGTAGGGAGACACTGTCCGTATCGTTCTGTCAGAGGGCAGGTTTTTCGTTAGCTCGTGCAGCTGATGCATGATTGAGTTGGGGTTTTCTTTCAGGTTATGCTGCGTATTAGTAACTACGCTCTCATCAGTGAGATGCGCCATCTCGTGAACGAGCCTTACATTTGAGGCATGGAATCCACTCTTCATGTAATCCGGCATGCTGGCCAGAATCGCCTGGATTTCCGGGAATGCCTTTAACCTGCCCAGCGCTTGCTGTGCATTGTTTCTTTGCTTCCTGTATTGCCGATCAAAATAGTCGTTTTCGTCGTTAGACGAGTGTTCAATAGCTTCCAAGCGTCGGTTGCCTTCATGTAAAAACAGCAGGCTGAAATAGATCTCGGCAATATGCCCCATGGTGAGTTTGTCAGCACCCCGGTCATTGCCTGGACGAACCAGTATCTCCATGTCCCGAAAAGCGTCGGGATCCTTGCTTCCATCTTCATTGATGCCATAATAGTCGAGTGATATGTTGCGACCTCCGGTGATGAAGGCAGCTTTGCCCGGAATCTCCGCATCCATCAACAGTAATTTATCATGGGAGCGGCGGTTGGCCTTGCTGTCTTTGTTGATGAGTGCATTAATAATAACCATCTGTACTCTGGCGCGATGTTGCGTCAAATGACCTTCTGCATCGCGTATATTGGTGGCGTTCTCAGCACATGTATCCAGTGCCCTGAAGTGAACTTTGGAAGAGTTGAATGAGCCGACAGCATCCACCATGATGCGCACATCCACACCACGTTGCACTGCATTGCATAAAGCGCCGAGTATGGCCTGGCCCACAAGGTCTGGCGTGAAAATATAGTAAACAACGTCAATAGTATGCTGGGCATTTTCAATCATCCAGATTTTCAGTGCCAGGGATCGTAGCGGGTCATCTCCATAGGGCCCCAGAATTTTCACGTCGTCCCGTGTGGTCGGAATAAAAGTGTTTTTGGCTGCTCCCACCGGATCAAGTGTCAATTCCTGTGGAGATACCCAGCTTCTGGACTCGTACAAAAGATCCATATTGGGAACGTCTGCCTTGCTTGAGTTGATTTCCTGAATCAACTGCTGGGTAGCTTGTAAAGGCGCGGGTTGAACTTTCCCACGACTGCTGCAGGCAGCAACTAACAACAAAAAGAACACAAGCGCGCTATATCTCACGATCGAATACATAAGCTGATTTACTGTTTTCATGAGAGTTCGTTTTCCTCAGGTTGATGTCCGGTAACATTGCCGGAAGTTCTTGCTTGTGAAGAGGTGTCCTCCAGTCGTTTGAGTGTACCCCCCAGGTTGAGCGGCACCGGGAAGGCGAAGATATTTGGCGGCGACAGACCCTGAACCTGGCAACCCAGGCCGATTTGCTCCCGGTAGAGAGTGACGGTGGGTGTCTGCAGGTAACGCATTCGATAGTTAAACGTGCCAAAATCCAGAGGTGTGTCGACGAGTTCCCATGGAACTGACAATCTGTTCGTAGAGACCGGGGTTGCATGCAGAAATATCACCAACAGCAGGAGGTGCAGATTCTGGTTCCGCGATATTGCTTTTTGACCTTGTCATTTCCATGAAAATACTGATCCGTTTGCGGAGTTAGGATAGACGATAGTGCGCTGTTGTGCTATTTATGCCCTTGTAAATTCAGTAGCACTCAAAATACCAGAAAAAACCATTATTCAAGGAGGAGTAATTATGGAGCGCACAGTTCTTTCCAGACTACATGCAGTTGTGGCCATTGGGATTCTCCCACTATGTTGTTTAGCAGCAGCGGACAAACCTAATATATTGGTTATCTGGGGCGATGACGTCGGCCAGCAGAATATAAGCGCCTACCACAGGGGTATGATGGGCGGTCGTACCCCGAATATCGACCGCATTGCCGACGAAGGCGCCATCTTCACAGATGCCTATGCGCAGCAAAGCTGTACTGCCGGTCGAGCATCTTTCATCCTCGGCCAACACCCTTTCCGCACAGGCCTGTTGACCATCGGTATGCCGGGTGCAAAACAGGGCATTCAGGATAAGGACCCAACCATCGCAGAACTACTGAAGAACCATGGCTATGTCGCCGGACAGTTCGGTAAGAACCACCTGGGTGACCGGGATGAGCATCTTCCAACCGCTCATGGCTTCGACGAGTTCTTCGGCAACCTCTATCACCTCAACGCCGAAGAAGAGCCGGAAAGCGAGTTCTATCCCAAGGATCCTGAGTTTCACAAGAAGTTTGGCCCTCGTGGTGTGCTTCATGCTTATGCCGATGGAAAAATCGAAGACACCGGTCCATTGACCCGCAAGCGTATGGAGACTGCCGATAACGAGTTTCTTGATGCCAGCATCAATTTCATCGAGAGCGCGCACAAGGAGGGCAAGCCCTTCTTCATCTGGCACAATTCCACCCGCATGCACGTCTGGACGCACCTGAGCGATAAGTACAAGGGCAAGTCCGGTTATGGCATGTATGCCGACGGCATGATGGAACTTGACGACGGTGTTGGTAGGTTGCTGGACAAGTTGGATGAACTCGGCATTGCCGACAACACCATCGTCATTTTCAGTACCGATAACGGGGCTGAGAAGTTCACCTGGCCTGATGGTGGCACGACTCCTTTCCGCGGCGAGAAAGGCACGACCTGGGAAGGTGGTTTCAGAGTGCCGATGATGGTCAAATGGCCAGGAACCGTCAAGCCGGGTACGGTCATCAATCACATCTTCTCCCATGAGGACTGGATGCCAACCCTGATGGCAGCGGTTGGTGAGCCGGACGTCAAGGAGAAATTGTTGAAGGGTCACCAAGCCAATGGCAAGACATTCAAGGCACATCTTGACGGCTACAATCAGACAGACCTGCTGTCAGGAAAAGGTCCTGGCCAGAGAAATGAAATCTTCTACTTTGATGCAGGCGGCAACCTGAATGCTGTTCGATACAAGGACTGGAAGGTCCATTTCACCATTATGGAAGGCGCGATCAACGAGGCCTATCGCAAGACACCGAGCTGGCCCTTGATCGTCAACCTTAGAATGGACCCGTACGAGGTCGGTCCGGATGCGGCGCTCTACGTTCGCAATTTTTACGCGGACCAGATGTGGATGTTTGTTCCTGCCCAGGCGTACGTGGCCCAGTTTCTGGAGACCTTCAAGGAGTTCCCACCGACAGCCGGTGACTCTCTGAGCGTCGACGCTGTCCTTGCCCAGATGAAAGGGGCGGCGAGTCGCCAGTAATTGATCCAACCACAATGGATCGCTTCCAGCCAGAAAGCTGGGAGCGATTCAACTCGAATGATCGAATTAGAGAGTCCGAAAACGACCGGATGAGCGGATGGGGACACCTTGCAACCCATGTCGAAGCAGATACACTCGCGAACGCAGTGATACGTAAAAGCAATCACTTACCGTATTGTGCTAGGCACGCAGGCAGTCCGTAAAGCCTTTACCCGGCCAACGCTGTAACTGGCTGGCAGTCTGGAGGGAATCAGTGCCCGGGGGGTATCGATTCGGCGATTGCTGGCGCATGGGCTTGCCGCTGGAGTTGTTGATTATTGTGGTGTCGATACCGATGATTGCTTGGGTCTGGCCACTTTAAAAGCGACTGGTTTCTCTGATTTTGTGTCTAGCCTGTCTGCTTACTATACTTTGCTGAAGTCAACCGGTATGAGGATTTAGCAATGAAAACATGCGGACTGCTGTTAACAGGACTATTGGTGTGGAGTATTGGTAGCACGGTGGTGGTCGCCGGGTGGTCGGACTACCTGGATAACCTGAAGGACTCCATGAGTATTCCGGAAGAGACAACGTCCGGCGTGAGTCTGACTGACGCTGAGATGATTTCCGGGCTGAAGGAGGCCCTGGACAACGGCACACAGTTTGCGGTTGACAGCCTGGGCAAGACCGGCGGTTTTCTGGATAACAGCAAGGTGAAGATACCCATGCCGGACAGTCTGTCCTGGGTGGAGAAGTCGTTACGCACCTTGCGCCAGGATGAGTTGGCGGATGAGTTTATTGCCACCATGAATCATGCTGCAGAACAGGCCGTTCCGGAAGCGGCAACCATTTTTGGCGATGCCATCCAGGATATGAGCATGGAGGATGCCAGGGGGATCCTGACCGGGCCGGATGATTCAGCCACACAGTACTTTCGTACCAAAACGGAGGCTGCACTGACAGAAAAGATGCGCCCCATAGTCGAGCAGGCCACTGCACGCACCGGGGTGACCTCGGCATATAAAAATATGACGGCCAGTGCCGGTGGCCTGACCAGCATGTTGTCAAGCGATGCCACGGACCTGGACGGCTATGTCACCGGAAAGACCCTCGATGGGCTGTTTCTGATGATTGCGGAAGAGGAAAAGAAGATTCGGGAGAATCCGCTGGCGCGGAGTACCGACCTCTTGAAGAAGGTCTTTGGCGCCTACGAATAAGCAAAAAACAATGAGGGGAGATACTGGTTTCTACTTGATATTAGTGGAAACTGGGATCTAACCCCGGCTATCCAGTGCCTGCAGTTCCCGGTACCAGCGATAGGTCGGGGGAATGATCTTGCC
>JBDLIZ010000353.1:0-6035 GCA_039714615.1 Pseudomonadota bacterium
CACGCTGGTATGGCCGGGCAAGATTTGCACAACATTATATTAAGCCTATGTTTTTCATTGAATTCCGTAACTATGGCTGAATATTGGTGGTAATCAAGATGTAATTTGTCTCTTAGACCTGACTTTTAGCATCGCAATAACCTCTTTAAGGAATAGCTCAATAACGACCAAATCGTTATTGAGCTATTCCTTCTCGCACAGTTGCTTGCAAACTGCACATATCAGTCCCTCACTTCATCCGAGAAGCGGGTTATGATTTATGGTGCCCACTCACAAAGGCATGCAGAGGTTTGGTGTCTTCGAACCGTTGCAACTGCTCGGAGCTAGCTTGGTGCTGATACTTGACCTTCCACTCCGGGTAAGGCATGCCATAGATCGCCTCGCGCGCCTCATCATAGCTCATCTCGATGCCCCGCTCCTTAGCAGCCCCCATATACCATTTGGAGAGACAATTGCGACAAAACCCCGCCAGGTTCATCAGATCGATGTTTTGCGCGTCAGTACGCCGCTGCAGGTGTTCGACCAAACCCCTGAATGCAGCGGCCTCGAGTTCGGTGCGTTGCTTTTCGTCCATTTCTCCTCCTTCTGCCTTAATTTATCTTCAATACGATATAATGTTTTTTGTTCTTGGATGAAATAATTTCCCAAGCTCAATATCATCTCATGCGACCCGGATCTGATTCCATGTTTATCGATTTCTCCGAACTGAGAAGGTGAGCGATTCCTTCTCTGAAGATTATTTCCAGGCCCGTGAACGTTTTCTCGAGGCCGCCAGGACAGTTGAGGCCAGAGTGGATCACTTGACATTGCAGGCCTGCGGCCCAGAGGACCAATCACTGAGCATCGACATCGCTTGGCGGGGCTCGATCACACCGCGCCGGGTAATCGTACACCAAAGCGGCCTGCATGGTGTAGAGGGCTTTGCCGGTTCCGCCATTCAGCTGCGTTTACTTACTGACCCCCCAGCGATAGACCAGGACACGGCCCTGGTACTGGTGCATATCCTCAATCCCTTCGGGATGGCCTGGCTGCGAAGAGCAAATGAACACAACGTAGATCTGAACCGCAACTGTCTGAACGACGGGGAACCATGGCAGGGCGCACCGCAGGGGTATCGAAGGCTCAATCGCTTACTCAATCCCCCTACCCCACCCGGTTTTGATTTTTTTGGTCTGCGTGCGATATCGGGCATTCTTCGTCACGGCTTCAGCACCCTCAAACAGGCCGTGGCCGCGGGTCAGTTTGACTATCCTCAGGGCTTGTTCTATGGCGGGGCCAAGTTGCAGCAGGGTCCCTCCCTTTACCAGGCGTGGCTTTCAGACCATTTGGGGACCGCGCGCCAGATCCTGGTCATCGATGTGCATACCGGGTTGGGGCGATGGGCTCAGGAGACCCTGTTTTTGGAGGGCTCATCTCCAGCAAAAGATAGCCAATGGCTGAGCCAGTCGCTGGGCAAACCCCTGGTAGGAGTACAGCAGGGCCCCACGCTTGGATATGAGATCCGTGGAGGCATGAGCAATCTGTTTGGCGATTTATTCAAACATGCTCATGGCACATACATCACTCAGGAATTCGGCACCTATCCCGCACTCAAGGTGATTCATGCCTTGCGCGAAGAAAACCGCTGGCAATTTTTTGGTCAAGGCCATCCGCAACACCCCGTCAAGCAAAGGCTGAAACGAACGATGTGTCCGGATTCCGAACGCTGGCGTAGACGCATTCTCGACCAAGGAATAGCGCTGGTCGAGAATGCGATAAGGAATGCGAACGACACACTTCCCTAACTGGCGCCGAATGATCGTTCGTATTCAAGGCGCGATAACAGGCGCATAGCCTAGCTATGTAACTGTTATTGCAACGCCGAAGACAACGATAAGGCAAGCCTGGTGGGAAAGTGTGTCGGTAGCATTCCTAAAGGTTCATACCCACTCTTTGGTTCCACCTATAACAGATTAGAGAGGCCGAGTAAAAATCCCATGGACAAAGAATCGACTCAATCCAGTGCAGAACTCAGTAACGAACTGCTGGAATTCCGTTCAACCTTCCGCTCGGTCCTGCTGTCCACCGTGAGTCAGGAGAGTATACCCGAGGTAAGTTACGCCCCTTGCGTCACTGACGAGGAGGGCAATGTCTATATCTATGTCAGCGGACTGTCGCGCCATACGCATAACCTGCGAAATACCGGGCGCGTTAGTCTATTGTTTATCGAGGATGAAGGACCGGTGCGAAATATCTTCGCCAGAAAACGTCTGAGCTATTCCTGTGAGACGAAGGCCCTGTCGAGTGATAGCGCTGACTGGAGTCAGATCCTGGATCGCTTTAAAGAACGCTTTGGAAAATTTGTTGACACCCTGCGACTCCTGCCCGATTTTCAACTGTTCAAACTGACCCCAGCCTCTGGCAACTATATACGTGGTTTTGGACAGGCCTACAGTTTTAAAGGTGCCGGACTTGGCGAGATTCGACACATAAAGCCCGCAGGCGATCAACAGCAACCGTCTGACATCGCCATACCGCAGGAGATCCTGAGATTCTGGTTCTCAGAACGGGTACGTTCCTTATGGTTCAAATCCACTGCAAGCTTCGATACTGAATTGAGAACCCGCTTCATGTCGACATGGCAGTTCGCTGCGGCAAACCGTTTATCCAGCTGGGAATCATCGCCACAAGGTTCATTAGCCTTGGTCATCGTGTTGGATCAATTCCCGCTGAATATGTTTCGGGGCCGGGCTGAAAGCTTCTCCACCGAGACCGAGGCAAGGAAAATAGCGCATGGGGCCATTGAAAAAGGCTACCACCGGGAACTCGATGACAGCCAAAAAGTTTTTCTCTACATGCCCTTCATGCACAGCGAAGATAAGGCCGATCAAGATCGTTCAGTGCAACTCTTCAAGGCCACAGGACTCGATCACCATCTCAAATGGGCCCACCACCACCGCGATATCATCAACCGCTTTGGCCGCTTCCCTCATAGAAATGCTCTATTGGGTCGGGAAAATACTGCCGAGGAGACTGAGTACTTAAACTCTGAGAAGTCGTACCAAGGCTGATGCATACCTGACACGAATAGGTTATCGGGGCACTCTGCACTCACGAACACACATTCGTACAGAACAGAAAAGCCCGACAGCTAAACCGGACCAACGTAACTGTAACCGGCCCTTTCAACGGCCTTCTGCACTACATTGTCTTCATCAATTCCCGTAACACTTACCCGCTTTGCTTGCAGGTCCACTTGTACTGTAGCTCCGGGGACCGCTTCCTCAATGGCATGCGTCACCGAACGGGCGCAACCGTCACAGGCCATGCCTTCAACGATATAGGTCTTATTCATCGGCGTTATCCTTTCTTGACATTCGACATAAGGATTTTTTCGGGACTGATCATTCCATCTGATCTTGACAATTCCAAGTCCGACTCTGCTTTATATGATAAGAAAAGGTAACCGCCAACAATATGAGATATACCGCCGTTCCATTACCTTTGATAAAAGGAACCTCGGATAAGGAATAAACGAAAAATGTGCTCAACAGCATTATCCCGGGAAGAGAGGTATCCGCGGACTTACGATAATCTCTGAAAAAGATAACCATCGGATAAAAAAACATCATTGCAAAGGCGAGTCCGCCAATCAATCCCTTCGACACCAAGACTTCAAGATAGGCATTGTGAGGGTGAGAATGCACCAGCAGGGGATCCTCTTTCTGATCTTCGGTCATATAGCCTCTGACAACATCTTCAAAATTGCCACGCCCTATCCCTAGTAAAGGATGATCTGCAATGATCGACAAGCTATGCGCCCATAATTCTAAACGTACAGAGGCGCTGCGCGCCTCGAGCTCGACTTCCGAAAACTCATCGAGGATAAAATAGTATTTAACGTCATCTATTGCACGATCAATCTGGTATTTTACGTTAGTAGAGAAGCTGTACAGGCTTATAACAACAATCGTTATCAGCCCAATAAACATGATGAAAATACGAGTCTTGAGCCGAAGATATCCCCATAGCACAGCAACTGAAAATGCCATAACATAACTGCCGCGAGCGCCGGAAAGAATCGCGCTGACCAGACCAAGACAAAATGCCAGTATAAAAATCCATCGCAGTCT
Source organism: Pseudomonadota bacterium (assembly GCA_039714615.1). Taxonomy (GTDB): domain Bacteria; phylum Pseudomonadota; class Gammaproteobacteria; order JAAEPA01; family JAAEPA01; genus JAAEPA01. The sequence goes on from JBDLIZ010000353.1 coordinate 4,113, forward strand.
TTTTTCCAGGCCATACATTGAGCCCAGCGCCACGAACGCCGTGACCACAGCGATTGACCCATAATAATGATTAATATAGGCACCGTGTATCTTATAAGAATGTTGTGCTATACCGACAACAAGCAACTCATACATAGCGTAACCGAAAATACATGCCGCCCCTGCCGCCAAACCGAAAAACAACCATAAGTGGGGTCTTTCCATCTCCCGTACCAGCAGATAGATCGGTATGAAAAGTAAATAGCGGATCTCTACTTCCAGGCTGTTAATGGTAAACGGGTGAATGACGGAAGGGAGAAAATAGGCCAAGAAGAACAATGCCACGCCGCCTAGGACGATCTTTTCTTCTCTTTGAAGGGGGGTATACTCGGTACCATACCGTCGAATGAGACCATATATCGAAGTCAGACTAATAAGAATAAAAAACGTACTGAACCAGTGACGAGCAAAGGCGCCCATCAGAGGGAAAAGAAACAAGAGTATATAAATAAGGGGGTACCGCCCCGGTACGTCCCTTATTAAAGTCAGCATGTCTGCTTTTTGTTTATCTTTTATTACCATATTAAATCAATTAGTTACTGAAGAGGTCAATGCGGAGGTTGTGTTCTGGGTAGCAGATCACTAGTCTGCTGTGGGCCACAAAGGGTAGTGGTCTTTACCAAAGGAGGTAGCCTTGTTATCGGATAACAACCTCATCAGGAAAAGCACACATGAGCAATGGCCCCTCAATGACCAACGCGCAGCGCCAGGCCCGTTAGCGCCGGAAAGTGCAGATCGGTGAACTCAAACGCATCGAGATCACCCTGCCACTTGAAGACGCCCTCAAGTTGAAGAACCTGGCCAAGCATTGGAAGTGTACACGAACCGACGCGTTCAAGCGGATATTGGTCGATGCGTGGACCGGGAAGACCAACCAGTGTGATGTCACGGCAATTACGCAGACCTTTCCAATATATGGAATACTTAAAGATGTCCAAGCAAGAGATACGCAAATACGGGAAGCACACCATCAGATCAGCGACTCAGGAAGACTTAGATTCGCTAGGGTCGCTCCGAATATTCTCAGTAAGATCGCTATCGAAGATACCAAAGACAGCAACTCAATAGGGCCTTAAGTCCATAGGAATCAACGGAGAAATCCAAAAAGCATGGAGAGGATACGAGGGAAAACCGGAGAAGTGAACATAGCTATCGCCCGCAATAGCCGGCAGCCTATGCTTACAAGGAATTACCCGGCCGATTTACCTTCACGGGGGTATTCCAGCCGGTGGGGGTCTACCTGTAATATACCCCTGGTTTTTAATCGGTCCCGTTATTTTGTCTCAGTTCCTAACTATCTAAGCTGCCCCGTCTCAAATTTACTTAGGTCGAAGGGTTCCGGCGCCTTAGGCGTCGGGATATCGGTCAGCGTCTTCAGGTACGCCACGAGCGCGGCCTCTTCTTCCGCAGTCAGACCAAGGTTTCCAATAAAGGGACCTCCAAAAACGTTCTCATCAACCTCTGGTGCGGGCCAGCAGTCCTGCGCCAGTGCATCCTTTTCTGTCGCACCAGGGTCACATGCGGGCTTTATGTCACGTGTGTTGTAGAAATGAACGATGCTCTCCAGGCTCTTGAACCAACCGTTGTGTGCGTACGCCTTCTTGAAGCCCTTGCCACGGCGCTTGTCCACGTTGCGCAGGGTCGGAACCTTATGATCCCCTTTATGGCCATCATCCCCCGTGGTGGCTGCCAGACCGATATTCGGTTCTGGGTTGCCCGGGATCTCAACATTACGAGGCACGCCGATGTTGAAATATGTATCGCCGGTATACCTTTCATCCATGCTCGTACCATCACGGTTCCCGCTTCGATGACAAAAAAGAGCACAGTTTGCCCGATTGCCATCAGGATTTAATGCGCTTGTCACATTATAAAACAGGTCAT
>JBDLIZ010000354.1:0-6032 GCA_039714615.1 Pseudomonadota bacterium
CCCACATACTAGAGAGTATGAGATGACGGCAACCCGAATCCTTACCTTGCTGATTTTAATATTTTCCGTCATATTGCCGGTGAGATAAAATATTTTGAAACCTATGACGCCGCGGTACATTGGCTGCATGAATAACCTGGTCTGAAACGGTATGGAGTTCAAAGATTACTACAAGATCATGGGGGTGGAGAAAGGCGCCACCCAGGATAAGATCAAACGCAGCTACCGCAAACTGGCGCGCAAATATCACCCGGATGTGAGTAAGGAGCCAGACGCCGAAAAAAAGTTCAAGGAGGTGGGTGAGGCCTATGAGGTGCTCAAGGACCCTGAAAAGCGTGCGGCCTATGACCAACTCGGCGCCAATTGGAAGGCGGGCCAGGAGTTCCGCCCGCCGCCGGACTGGGATGCGGGGTTCGAGTTCAGCGGTGGCGGCTTTACGCCGGGTGATGCCTCGGCCTTCAGTGATTTCTTCGAGTCGCTGTTTGGCCGGGGCGTCCACGCTGGTTTCACGGGCGCACAACGGGCCGGACCGCAGTTCCGCAGCCGGGGCCAGGATCATCACGCCAAGATAATGATCGATCTCGAGGATGCCTTCCACGGTGCCACCCGCGCCATCACGCTGCGTACACCCGAACTCGATGCCCAGGGACATGTGATAACCCGTGAACGTACCTTGAATGTACGAATCCCCAAAGGCGTCAAACAGGGGCAGCAGATCAGGCTCGCAGGGCAGGGTTCTCCCGGGATGGGGGGGGGAGGCGCCGGCGATCTCTACCTGGAAATCGAATTCAAGCCACACCCCTTCTATAGGGTTGAAGGGCGGGATCTCTACCTGGAGCTGCCAGTCGCCCCTTGGGAGGCGACGCTTGGGTCCAAGGTCAAGACTCCGACGCCAGCGGGTATCATCGACCTGCATATACCTGCAGGCTCCACTTCGGGGCGCAAACTGCGCCTGAAAGGTCGGGGCATCCCGGGAGGGTCCCCAGGTGATCTCTACGCCGTATTGCGTATTGCTTTGCCCCCTGCCGACACGCAACGGGCGAAAGACATCTATCGCAAGATGGAACGGGAACTGGCGTTCAATCCACGAGTCAGATTGGGGGTATAGTCGACATGAACAAAGAGATCTTAACCGGTCTGCTGCTGGACGAAGAATGCTCACTGACCCTGTCTGAGCTGAGCCGCGGTTGCAGGGTGCATGCCGAATGGATTGTAGAGCTGGTGGACGAGGGGGTCCTGGAGCCAACCGGCGATGCCACCCATTGGTGTTTCTCCGGCCCCAGCCTGCATCGTGCGCGCACCGTCAGGCGTCTCCAGGAGGATCTGGGGATCAATATTGCAGGCGCCGCGCTGGTGCTGGATATGCTGGATGAGATCGAGGGGTTGCGTGCGCGCTTGCAGGTTCTGGAACGGGGCGATTGATGGCCATAGACAGAGAGACATGGCATCGGCGCACAGTACGAAATCCGCAGTATTCCTACCCTGACGCTGTTTCAAAATGGCCGGGAACTGACCCGCCAGCCGGGCGCCATGGGTGCGGCCGATATCGTGTGTTGGGTTCAGGACCACACATAGTAACCAGGCCTCATTTACCTGCTCGGTCATTTGAGACGCACGAATCAACCTTCTCCAAAATAGCGATCTCACTTCGCAATTCCCGCAGCCGTGCTTTGTAGGTATCCGCATCCCCATAATCCACGAATCGTACTACCAATCGATGCGGGTCCGGAGTGCGTCGCGCATGTTTGATGGGGCACCAGTATTGTTCAGTCCTTGCCGAAATCTCACGGACGTATTCGATCAAGCCGTTGCTGTAGCCGCAGTAGGCGCAGTTGATCTTTTCGATGGCATTGAGATAAGCCAGGTGTTGCCGGTCAATAGTGAAGTAATCCGCACGGTTTACCCGTGGAATGCCGTAAACAGGGAAACGGACATGTTGGTAGAAGGTTACTGTGGCATCCAGTAATGCAAACGGGATAAGGGCGCTATAGATAACGGGTGCTGTGAATAGATGTCCAAGCCGCGCCGTGCGGAGATAGGCCCAAACGCCCACTTTCTGGCGACGTTGCAACGCCTGCATGCCCCGTTCAAACCGGACCCTGCCCTGCTCCAGATTGTAGCGGAAGCGCTCGCGTTTTTCACTCAACAGGCGGTCGATCTCACCTTCCAATTCTGCCTGCAGGGCATGCAGGCGGTTGAGGATTTCGTCTATGGGAGAACCTGGCATGAGTACACCTTTCAAGTAGGATCGCGCAGTCTATTCAGAGTCCGTTTTTTGAATTGCGTGAAGCCGATCGGTTAGATTGATATTGCCAATTCTTTTCCTATTATCCCCTGACCCGGTGGATACGGGCGTCATGGCAGGCCGGACAAGGTGGTATACGGCCAGCCTTGTAGAAGTGGATCCGCTTGCCACAGGACTCACACTCCAGAGTACCAATTCCTGTGATCTCGCCGGTATGCCACTCAAGGGGATGCCCCGGGCCTTTCTTGATGTGCTTGATCTCGAGTCGGGCCAGTTCCGCCACCGGGGTTCTGGTGGCGGAAAATTTTCTCAATTATATAGTAAGTAATTCGGAAATGAGCATTCATCCGCGCCCCTTGAAAAGAGAAGATCACGACTCTACTTTATAGGTGGAGCATTCGGATTCGGTCAATCAAGAGGAGGTACTGACATGTTCGGAAATCGATACGGCTTTAACGATAATTTGTTCGATGAGTTCAGGCGCATGGAACGGGAAATGGATCAACTGTTCGGCGCGGACCCCTGGCCAAAAGGGATTCGTGCAGTGGCGAGAGGGACCTACCCGCCTATCAACATCGGTAGCACGTCGGATCAGGTCGATGTCTACCTGTTTGCGGCGGGCGTAAACCCGCAAAGCCTGGATATCTCTATTCAGCAGAACCTGCTTACCGTAGCCGGTGAACGCAGACTGATCACCGAGGAAGGGGCTGACTATTATCGACAAGAGCGCTTCGATGGCGCATTTCGCCGAGTCATACCTCTGCCTGAAGATGCAAACCCCGACAAGGTTGAGGCGAACTACAAGGAGGGTGTGTTGCACATCACCATCCAGCGGCGCGAATCGGCCAAGCCGCGGCAGATTGAAGTCAAGTGACCAAACGGAGGGTAATGAAATGAGCGAAAGAAAAGAGGTGGCAACCCAGGAATCCAAAGCGCTACGGGAGGCGAAAGAGCATGATCGGGCGATCCGGCCGCCGGTGGATATCTTTGAAGATGAAACGGGGATCACCCTGCAGGCGGATATGCCGGGCGTTTCCAGGGAACGACTCGACGTGCATATCGACGGCGATGGCTTGTCCATCAAGGGGGAAGCGGATATCTCGATGCCCGAAGGCATGGAGGCGATCCAGGCGGAAGTCCGTTCCACCCGTTACCAGCGCAACTTCTCTCTCAGCAGCGAACTGGATGGGAGCAAGGTCGATGCAAGCCTGAAAGATGGCGTACTGACCCTGCGCATCCCCAAGCGGGAGCAGTTCCAGCCGCGCAAGATCGAAGTGCGAACCGGGTAGACGCACTCTGGCGATGGCTGTTCATTGAAATGTCCGCTCCAGTTCATATCGAACCGGAGCGGTGCCGACGCTTTTTATATCCGTTTCAGCAATGCTTGTTTCGCTGAATGCGATGTATGCGCGCAGGGTATGCCTCACTCGCCTGGCCCTTGCACTTTGCCAGGCGGTCTTTGGCCTTGGCGTAATGAACAAAGTGATGAGCCTGAGCGAAGGAGAGAAGGAGAGCACACAAAGGTAGGTATACTGTGGCCCATTGTTATACGTAAAAGAAAACGTAAATCATTCTGTTATAAAGAACGATCAAACTAGGGAGTGAAACGATGTCAGAGCCCAAAATCGCCGATACTAAACCCATTCCAATCGATCTAAAAGCCGGTGAAACCGTTTACTGGTGTTCCTGCGGAAGATCGAAAAACCAACCCTTTTGTGATGGCTCTCATAAGGGCACTGAATTCCAACCCCTAGCGTTCACGGCCGAGAAGGACGGCAAGGTTTTCTTTTGCCTATGCAAACGCTCCTCTAATCCGCCGTTATGCGATGGTAGCCACAAGGCCATCACCCAGGACGATCTGGATGCTGATCAGGGCCTGGAGCTTGTCTGGTACAAGGTAAGTGAACCCAATGAATTACAAGAGGGTGAGGTCCGTTCGGTACAGGCCGGTTCGAAAACCATCGCGCTAACCTACTTCAACGGTGAATATGGTGCGCTCGATAATGCCTGTCCACACCAGGGAGGCCCGTTGAGCGAAGGTTCCATCGAATGTGAGGGTGATGACTGCTGGTTACGTTGTCCCTGGCACGGCTGGGATTTTCATCCACTTAGCGGAAAATCACCCGGTGAATTTGATGATGGCGTTGACACCTATCCGGTGGAAGCGCGCGATGATGGGATCTATATAAAGGTCAAAGAACGCCGGGAGCGCATCCACACAGTTTCCGACCTGATGGTAGAAACCATGGTGAACTGGGGGGTGACACACGTCTTCGGCATGGTGGGACATTCTAATCTTGGTTTGGCAGATGCCATGCGCGAGCAGGAAGAGGCCGGGCGTATTACCTTTATCGGCATAAGGCATGAGGGGGCGGCTGCATTTGCCTGTTCCGGTTTTGCCAAGTTGTCAGGGAAGCCTGCTGCTTGCCTGACCATTGCGGGTCCTGGTGCAACCAATTTGCTTACCGGGCTGTGGGATGCCAAGGTTGATCGCGCGCCGGTGCTTGCGCTTACCGGTCAAGTCAATACACAAGTATTCGGCCCCGGCGCTTTTCAGGAGATAGATCTGGCGTCTGCCTTCCAAGCAGTAAGCCGCTTTAGCCAAACCGTCCTGCCGGGCAGCCGTCATTCGGAACTCATGACCTTGGCACTCAAGCATGCAGTCGTCGAGCGAGATGTTGCACATTTGATATTTCCTGATGAAGTTCAGGTGATACCGGCGGATGAGAATGCTCAAACCTCTTCACCCGATGGCCGTTTGGCGGCATCTGACATCTCTCCTTCTGAAACCGCGATTAAAAATGCGGTGGCAAGGATAGCGGCTTCGAGACGCCCGGCCATCATCGTTGGATACGGTGCACGGGATTCCATGAGCGAAGTCATGGCGTTGGCAGAGCGGCTCTATGCGCCCGTTTTGACGACCTTCAAAGCCAAAGGACAAATAGCTGACAGCCATCCCCTGGCCGCAGGCGTATTGGGGCGCAGTGGTACACCAATCGCCAGTTGGTGTATGAATGAGGCCGACCTGCTGATTGTTTTCGGTGCCTCTTTTTCCAATCACACAGGAATTACCTCAAAGAAAACCATCATCCAGGTGGACTTCGAGCGTATGGCTTTGGGTAAATTCCACGCAATCGATGTACCCGTCTGGGGCGAGGTAGGCATCACCGCCCGCAAACTGCTAACAGACCTTTCACATGATATGTCCTTGCTTGATCAACGTGATGATCTACAACAACGATGGGGGCTATGGCGTGAAGAGAAGCGTCGCCGCGCCATGCGTGATAGCGACAAGGGGATAAATTCTGCCACGATATTCTCTGTGCTTAGCCAAGAATGCCCGGAAAATGCAGTGATAGCGGTAGATGTTGGCAATAACACCTATTCATTCGGCCGTTATTTTGAGTGTAGTAATCAATCGATATTGATGTCTGGTTATCTCGGCTCCATCGGTTTCGGCTTCCCTGCAGCAATGGGTGCCTGGGCCGCTACCCAGGTATTTGACGCACACAGGAATCGACCGGTCATCTCGATAAGCGGAGATGGTGGTTTTGGCCAGTATCTCGCCGAATTTACCACCGCGGTCAAATATGGGATGAACATTACCCACATATTGCTGAACAATAGTGAACTCGGAAAGATTTCAAAGGAGCAGAGGACAGGAAATTGGAAGGTGTGGCAGACATCGCTGCATAACGAATAAGGTTAGATTGTGAGAGCGGAGCGAACCACAATCTGAACCGTTTGTTGGACGAGCCCGGGAACGGAGATTCACACATTAATGGTA
>JBDLIZ010000355.1:0-5992 GCA_039714615.1 Pseudomonadota bacterium
CGCTATCTCATCGCGGATAAAGTCGAGGATCTCGGCCTGTCTTGGTGTGAGCGGTTTCATGCCGATTATAAAATCAGTGTTTTTATAGACAGTATGTCTTTTAAAGTACAGAAAGTCCGCAGAGTTGTCAATCACGCGGGTTATAAGATATCTCCAAACCTGGATTTAAGCTGGTTTTGGCCAATTCACACAAACCCATTAATAAAAATCTGATTCGCTCTATCCTTGGGCTCTTTGCGTAAGGGATAATGGTAAAACTTCAGTAAGTTAACAATGGACTTGAGATAGGAGAAAATTGTTGCGTGACGTTGGGGATACTCTAAGGACGCAACTCAAACACCAGGCGCTGATAGCTGACATCTCCAGGCAGTTGTTGAATCTATCTTTCAATGAGCTTGAAGATGGCATGCGGCAGTCCCTTGCTTCTATGGGCCAGATGGCTAGGGTGAGCCGCGCTTACCTCTTCCTTCTTTCGGAGAACGGTCAGAATATTGCGAACATTTACGAATGGTGTGCACCCGGCATCCAGGGGCATGATTTTGAGAGCATGCGCGGCGTCTCTGTAGATGCGTTCCCTTGGTCAATGGCGCAATTCGTCGCAGGTCGGACCGTTATCGTTTACGACCCCAACCAGCTTCCTGAGGAAGCCAAACCGGAGCGCCAGGCATGTAGGGCGTTGAGTATCTCCTCTTACGTTAACATGCCAATGCATCTCGGTGGCAGATTGCTTGGCTGGCTGGGCTTCGACGCTACGGGCGAGCGCAGGACATGGGCGGATGAACAACTCAATCTGATGGGACTTGCGGGCGATATCCTGATTAGTGCGCTCGACCGAAAACATCGGGATGAATTGCTTTTCCGTGAAACAGAAAGCGCGCATGTGACACTGCACTCTATCGGTGACGCTGTAATCACGACCGATGCCGACGCCACTATCGAATACCTTAATCCTGTCGCCGAGACCTTGACAGGCTGGCCGGCGACCGAGGCACGAGGTCAAAGGCTAGAGACGGTTTTCCACCTCATTGACGGAGACGCTGATGAATGTACAGCCAGCCAGATAATCGGTTGCCTTCAAGAGGATCCTGCCATCAAGCCGGCAGTGCATTGTCTCCTCGTCAACCGTATTGGAGTACAGTACTCTATACAGGTATCTGCGGCACCGATTCGTGACCGAAACGGTAGTGTGCTGGGAGTTGTCCTGGTCTTCAGGGATGAGACCGAATCGCATCGGATGGCACAGCAGCTCATGCACCAGGCTAGCCATGATGCACTGACCGGGTTGGTGAATAGGCGCGAATTCGAGAGCCGAATGGAGCACGCACTTAATTGCGTACGTGAACACAATACGCCTTATGCCCTGTGCTATCTCGATCTGGATCGGTTTAAGTTGGTCAATGACACCGCGGGTCATCCGGCTGGAGACGAGCTGCTCAAACAGGTTGCGAACCTTTTTATGAGCAAGATTCGCACCCGTGATACATTGGCCAGGCTAGGGGGGGATGAGTTTGGGCTTCTGCTCGAGAATTGTCCCCTGAATAACGCGCTGCAAATCGCGGAGATGCTGGTGGGCGCATTGGAAGATTACCGTTTTACATGGGATGATCGTACCTTCGACATTGGTGTCAGCATTGGTGTAATCGCAATCACAGCGGAGGCAGTGAGCATTGCAGAGATACTGAACCGGGCCGACATGGCTTGCTATACGGCCAAGGATCGCGGGCATCACAGAGTGCAGGTCTATGAGGCCGAAGACAGGGCGTTGGCTCAACGTCGCACAGAGATACACCATGCCGCCGGGCTGCGACACGCCCTTGAACACGACCAGTTCCGGATTGTCTGTCAACCTATCCTTGCGCTTGCAGCAGATGACACCCTGCCGCTGCACTACGAAATTCTGCTGAGGTTACAGGACCGCGATGGTGAGATGGTCCTGCCAAGCGCCTTCATCCCGGCTGCCGAGCGTTACGGCCTAATGGGTGCTATCGACCGCTGGGTCATCGAGAACGTCTTCCACTACTACGCAAAACAGCTCAACAACTCTCAGGGAGTTCGATTTGCTATCAATTTGTCCGGTAACTCCCTGAACGATGATTCACTGTTAGCATTTGTGTGCGAACATCTCAGCAGGGCCAGTGTTCCCCCGGACCGGATCTGCTTCGAGATCACCGAAACCGCCTGCATCCAGCATCTCTCCCAAGCGACACGTTTTATTAAGCAGCTCAGGGAGAAAGGATGCGAGTTTGCACTCGACGACTTTGGGAGTGGGTTCTCCTCGTTCAGCTACCTCAAACACCTGCCCATCGACTACCTAAAGATCGATGGCAGCTTTGTTTTAAATATGGTCGCCAATCCCCTGGACCGTGAGATGGTGAAAGCCATTAACCAGGTTGGTCACATTATAGGTGCCCGAACCATTGCGGAGTGGGTAGAAAGCGAAGACACCATCCAACAACTTAGGGAGGTGGATGTGGACTTTGTGCAGGGTTATGAAGTAGGTTTAGCCATACCGCTGGAGGAACTGGGTGAGAAGGCTGGGTGTCTTTCTTAGAAGCTGTTTTAAAACCCCTCAGCTGGCACGATACGGCGTTATAAATCGGTTCGAAATGCTCATTTACTCCCGTGTGAGCCTCTCGCAAAACTCGCCAGCGAAGTGGATTTATTAGCAGAAACGCCCAAGAAAGGAAGGGTCCCGGTCCTTTCTGATGTTAAAACAGAAAAGCTACAATAGCTGGTAATGACCCTGGAATTAGTTCGGGTAGAAGAATTTCTCTGTACGGGGTGCGCTCTACCCGGACGCCCGCCTGTGCCCTACCGAGCACCCGGGCGTTAATCGATCGGCTGGAATCAGATCTGCAATTGCGGCGGGTGTGCAGCTGGGAGCACAAGAACGATATTCCGCGAGAATGGACTTTTCCCCGGGCCATTGCGAAATTTACCGAAAGCCGTCTGGCGGAACGTATCCACGAAGCGCTGATCAACAAAAGCTATACGGGCGAGATTGTGGGGCATATCTCCAGGGACTCCACAGCCATCGAAGCCCGGGAGAAACCAATCAAGAAGCCGAGCAAAGAGCCGTAGCGGAAAAAGCCCAAGAAGTGGGGACGGTCGAAAAAAGGCGAGGAACACATCAAAGAGCCAACGCGCCTGGAACGCCAGATTGCCGGGATGAGCCTGGCGGAGATGCTCGATGATTTACCCAAGGCCTGTGACGTGGGGACGAAGAAAAACAGCCAAGGCCATAAGCGCAGCTGGATCGGTTACAAGCTCCACATTGATGCCGCTGATGGTGGCATTCCCATCAGTTGCATTCTGACATCGGCCTCCAGCCATGACAGCCAAAGCGCCATTGCCTTGGCCACTCTAACGAGCCAACGGGTTACCAACCTCTATGACCTGATGGACAGCGCCTATGATGCGCCCGAGATCCATGGCTGCAGCCGGCAGTTGGGCCATATCCCGCTGATTGATACCAACCCGCGCAGAGACAAGGTGCTGAAGGAAGAGCTGGCGAACGAGAGCAAGCAGTGCATTGCCGCCAACTATCAGACTGCAGAAGAGCAACGCTACCACGAGCGCAGCACCGTGGAGCGGGTAAACGGGCGGTTGAAAGACGAATTCGGCGGACGCATGGTGCGGGTACGCGGTCATGCCAAGGTGATGTGCCACTTGATGTTTGGAATCCTGGCACTGACGGCCAATCAATTACTGGGTTTTGTGACATAGCTTTACCCCGGTAAGTCGGGGTAAAGTCGCTATAAGGCATCAGTTTGGTGAGATGTCACGGGCAGTATTGCGCAAGATTGCGTGTACTAATCTAGACTTAATCACTGTTCACGGATATGGCTGAGTCCATCCGGTGAGTTGAATCAGCAATGTCGAGAATGGTTTTCCCCTGGTGATAGTTGTGACAAGTCAGGCATGTCGCTCCTGCCAGGTTTGCACGGTGGCACTGGGTACAAATTGCAGTGTCGAGTTGACGGAAATTGCTATTGTCGACCTGAGGATTCGGGCTATCGTAGGCCGCCATGAAATCCTCCTGTCGATCCTTGCGCCAAGCGTGACAGCGCAAACAGCTCGCATCGCCGGTCAGGCTGAGATGGGAGAGGTGGGAAAAGCGGGTGGCATGCCGCATCCCAGTATCGGGATGCTTACCGTACCAATTGATCATGAGCGCTCCACCTTCTTCCCTATCGATACTATGACACTTAGTACAGTGACCAGGGGTCTTGGGATCGCTCAATAGTTCCATGCTTGCCGCAATGGCTGGTGAGGGCTGATCTACCAGGCCAGTGGTTGCGGATTCGAGCCACTGACGGAAGAAACGGTCCGCGTGACCGGCGGGCCGGTAGAACAGGGTAAAATACTCCCGATACCAGCCTCCAGCCTTAACGGTGGCCTCCGCAGCGCTTCCCTCCTGCTCCGGTTGGGTCTCCTTGGTCAGCTCCAACTCCTCTCCATTCTCCAGGTCGATCTCGCTCTGATCCGTTTCCTCTCCATCTCCCAGGTCGATCTCGCTCTGATCCGGTTTTTCCCCATTCCCCAGGTCGATCTCACTCTGGTCCGTTTCCTCCGGATTTTCGATGCCAACATCATCCTTACCCGACATCGCTGTGGCACTTTCACTGAGGGTCGCCTCCACGCCAAGGAGACGAAAACTCACTGGCTCTCCCCGGCGACGCCGGGGGATCTCCTCTTCGAGATGGGGGAACCATACAGAGCACGCCATGGCGGCTACATCCGCAGGCAGCATTCCGCTCAGGGAAGCCAGCCGGGTTGTTTCCAATGGCTCGCCCAGGGCGGCTTCAAGCCGCGCCTGGAACACGATCTGGCCGCCTCGCGAAAGCTGGTCCAAGAGCTCTTTGACCGACCAGGCGAGAGTTTCGATGGCGGCGACCACGGTCTCTTCTGGAGGCCCATCGTCGCTAGACCCCAGGTCGAGGAGGTCCAGTTTCTGCAACACCGGAGCAATATCACGGTAGGCCGGATCCGCGTTTAGCAGCACCGCCATCAAGGGTGGAATGTCTCCCTCTGCATCTTCCGGCCATTCACCGATGGCTAGTTGTCGTTCGGCAACAAAATCCAGGTCCAGGCCCGGTACTCCGAGGACCGCTATCCCTTTACTTCCGGTCTCGCTCTGTCCCTGGATCTCGCCGGCGTGGCATTCGCCACAGGCCGTTTTAAAGCCGGTGACGAGCATGGTTTCACCGGCCTGGTCCGGGCCGTGGCAGTGGGCGCAAGCGAAGGTCTTTTCCTCTTCGGGGTAGTGTTTACCACGGTGAGAATCGTGATCGAAGGCGATGCGGGAGCGGCGGTCGAAGGGATAATTTACAAACCGGGGATGACCATCACCGAGACTGTCGAAACGGCTCACGTGGCATACCTGGCACTGGGCGTCGGAGACCTCGGTCAGTGACTTCCTGGGGCCGCGGTGTTCGCGGTGGCAACGCACGCAGGCAAGAGGCTCTCCTGCGCTTGCCGCTACGGGTAGGAGCGATAGGGTAGCATTGGCTCGTCTGCCCGCATCTTCCAGCACAGTTGACCGGGCACGCTCCGTGGCTGCCGCCAACACCGTTGGGGACAGACTGTGGGCATACAAAGGCGCCTCACCCATCGGATGACAGTCGATGCACAGGCGGCTGTCCCGGGTAGAGGGTGGCGCCAGAGCCGCTTTCAACCAGTGGCCGAAACCTTTCCCGGCGGCACTATGGCAGTCCTTACAGGCACCCGCCTCGGTGCGGTGGGAAAAACTCAGAGGGCCGGTAGAGACAAGCTCCTCATGAAGGGCACCGGTAAGCCCCAGCAACAGCGCACCGGCAGTCTTATCCAATATGAAATGGCCCTGAACGGGAGCCGTGATTCCAAGGTGAAACGGCCCTGAAACCGGGGGGAGATTCTGCTCATGATGGTTACCTATGGTGATCTACATGAGCGACAAAAAGATAGAGACATTGGACGACATTCGCGCCTTTCTGGAAGGAACGGTGGAGGT
>JBDLIZ010000356.1:0-5981 GCA_039714615.1 Pseudomonadota bacterium
TGGGGTGGTCGGCAAGAAGACCTGGTGGGCCTTGAAGAACCCCAGCGGAGAAGCCCAGCGAAACCATTTTCACGCCACGATTCCCGATGGACTTACCGACGGACGCCGGCAATTGCTTGAGTTGATCTACGAAGAACATGCCAAGCCGGTGTTTGAAGTGCCGGATGGTTCCAACCGCAGCCCGCAGATCGACGACTACTGGGGATCGACCGGTGTCATCGCGGCGCCCTGGTGCTGTGCATTTGTCTCCTGGGCATTGTTCGAGTTGCTCGGAGGCTATCCGATCAACGGTAAGCACCATCTGGGTGTGCAGAAGATGTGGAGAGAAGCCAGGCAACTCGGTCTGGACGCTTCAGATCCCAAACCGGGCGATGTCTTCATTCAGATCAAGGAGAGCGGTAAGGGACACACCGGTTTTGTCGTCGGCGTCTCAGCGAATGGACAGCATATCTATACCGGTGAGGGAAACTGTGGAAATCGTCTAAAGATCGGCCGGCGCTCCATGGCCTCCATCCACCATTACATCGATTGTCTGGATGATGAGCAGACGCTGGATTTCTCCCGAACTGATTTTGATGTCACCCTGGTGGATGCTCAGGGAACCCGCTGATCAGGGAGCGCATCGCAACTGCACCAGCCATCGGCCCGCACGGCTGCAACCGTGGCGGGCCACCCTTATTTTGGGTTCCCGCCATTATGCCTACACCCGCCAAAGTATCCTACCGGTGAACGAGATGAAAATGATCTGTCCTCAGCCTTCTCTTCTTCGTTCATCATTGTAAGTACAATTTTGCCTTACCCAAAGCCAAAGAGTCTCGGATCGAACTGGAACGGTGCAACTTCCACTGTCTTGATGGTTTGGAAATCAAGGTGTGCTGGAGTGAGACACACATTCCGTTCTTTCGGTACCACAGCAGATGGCACATCATATATGGCTGTTTGGGCGGACGTTAACCACCTGTCACCATGGGCTTGTGCCTCAATGATGTTGTGAATGTCGATATCGGCATGAAAGGCCTCCACTTTCAGGTTATCCGGTACATCAATCTCAACGCTCACGTAGTCATCCGGCAGCTCTTCAACATCTAACTCTAAATGAACCAGCACTTCCAATATGGCTAATGACAAATGCTTTGATGCGTACACCACTGGCCGACCAGGTGAATTCCAACGACCACCTTTAGTCTCAGCCCCTTTTCCGTCCAGTCTCGCAAAGGGCTCCCGACAGACACGCCAAACCTTCACGCCGCCAGGCCGTGTGCAATCCGAAATAGCTGATCCTCAACTACACGGGCGCCTTCTTCGGTATCCAGCAAATCAATTGGCGTCTGGCCACCAAAACCTCGTTTAGGCTTATGTAGCCAACGGGAAGCCTTCTCGCGATTACCAAAGGTCTGCTCTGCCATCGCGACTATACGGGCGACACGTGTAACACGATCCGACTCCTCACGTGTTAACCTCTCGCCCTTCTTGATCCGATGGTTCAGGGTGCGTCGTGGCATAACCAGGCGCTCCATATCGGTTTTTGTTAATACGCCACCATCGAAGAGCTTGTCAATTACGGCCGGCCAAAAACCTATCCGCACAACTTCTGCCAGCTCGAGTTCGGAATATACTTCCTTTCCAATGACTTCCTCGCCCCCCAGTATCTCGGCGACTGATTTTGGCTGAACCATATCGTTCTACCCCGTAAATGGCAAGATGCCTTTAGTATATCGGCAAATTGCCATTCGTGCAGGTAATCTTTATCCCTATCTGAGTCATTGGCTCTAGCTACCCGCAATTGGGTCGATTCAGTTTTTAACTGAATTTTGGTCAATTCCATGTGACAGCAGCGCGCGTATTGTGGGCATTCATACAACCGAGTAACAGAAATATTCGAGCCTGGCCCGTTTAACCGGTTAAGATAGAGAAAAGGCGCGATAAGGTTTGAGCGGAGGTTGGTAGATGGAAAGAGTCACGGGAGGAAAGCGAAAGGGATTGGCTCTCACACCTTTAGCCGTGTTCGTGCTTGTATTTTTTCTATTCCAGGTGACGCCGTCGCCGGCCAGGCAACCGGTACAAAACACTGTGCCTATTGCCGCCTTGGAGGTGGTCCACCGCGCTGCCGTTCCTGCTGAAGAGCTGATCGACGAGCGCCGCGCCCAGATGAAGGATTTGGGCGAGTACATGAGAGCGCTTGCCCGGTTCATCAAGGGCACCGCAGGCACTCGCGACCAAGCGCTGAGCTACACTACCGGGATCATGGACCTCGCTGAACAGATTCCAACGCTGTTTCCGAAGGGCACTGGTATGGAGGATGGGCTTGGGATCGAAACCGGTGCTAAGCAAAAAATTTGGGACGACTGGTACGACTTTGAGGCCTTGGCGAAGCTCCTCTCCAACGAGGTAGACAAACTGGCGGCCGCAGTCAGCGCGGGAGCAGAACGATCCGCTGTCAGACAGCAGTTCATGCAGGTCGGAAAGAAGGGATGCAGCGGATGCCACGACGGCTTCCGGCACAAGCTCAGGGGCACGGATTGAACCCATGCGGGCCTGTGGCGCAGTTCTATTGCTCTTTCTGGCCGGAATGTTGGATCCCGCGGCGGTGGCGACGGCAGACGAGGCTGTAGAGCGCGGCCGTTACCTGTTTCGCATAGCGGGCTGTGGCGGCTGCCACACGACGGAGGAACAGCGTTGTGATGCGCTGCTGCTGGCCGGCGGGCGGGCAATCGAGACGCCTTTCGGCACCTTCTATGCAACAAATATCACGCCGGATCCGGAACACGGCATCGGCAAATGGAGCAGGGAAGACTTCCACCGTGCCATGCGCGAGGGTCTGTCACCGGACGACAGGCCCTACTATCCAACCTTCCCTTACACATCTTACGCCGCGCTCAGTGATCCCGATATCGATGATCTGTGGAGCTACCTGCAGTCCGTGACCCCCGCCGCCGTTGCCGAGCGACCACACGAGCTTGCTTTTCCGTACAGTTTACGTGCTCTGCTGCACCCCTGGCGTCGGCTGTATTTCAAAGCCAGACCCTATGAAGCCAATGAGTCAAAGGACCAGGTGTGGAACCGGGGCGCCTATCTGGTCGAGGTTGTCGGCCATTGTGGTGAGTGCCATTCGCCGCGTGGATTTCTCGGCCAGGTCGATAAGAGTCTGGCGTTGTCAGGTAACCCAACAGACCCGGAAGGTGAGACGGTGCCGAACATAACGCCGGACAGCGAACATGGCATTGGATCCTGGAGTATTGAGGATATTGAGACCTATCTTTCCTTCGGAATGACTCCAGCGGGTGATTTTGCCGGCGGTGCCATGGCCGATGTCATAAAGTGCTCGACCCAGTATCTGAGTGAGTCTGATCAAACAGCAATCGCCCGCTACCTGAGCGGGACCATGCCGTAGTCGATGACGGCTACCTTCAAAATAATGGGAAGCATTGAGCGTTTGCGTGATTGTCCCTGTGATAAATGCGAGCTATAGTGGCGACTAAGATTGCCACCATGGCGCAATGAGTGAGCGATTCAATTACTGTTTACCGTTGGGCCCTGGTACAGATTACAAAAAGAAACGTCAAGCAATCCTGACGGAGGCGACGAATCATGAGTAGGACACTTGTACTGACACTGATACTTCTAATGTCCGGCCCGATCTCTGCACTTTCACTTAAGGGGCACGATAAACTAGCGCCTATTGTCCGTACCGAAATGTATCCACAAGTCTCTATCGAAGATGACGGCGTATGCGGGTCAGATGGTGTCAACAAGCGGCTTGTTAACGAATCGGGTAAAGTTGCTACGGTGGTGGTGTGTCTGGAAACCCATCAGCCCTCCAAGGAGGTGCGGGAGTTTTTGACGATCGATATTGGCGGAAAGTCTACTGCCGAACTGGGTTGTACGGTAGGGGAGCCAGAGGCAACGAAACACTATAGCATTCATTGGGCAGGTTTCTCTGACGCCACGCCGCCTGAAGATGTCACGCAAGCGAGGCAAAACATTTTCGTATTCACATCAGCACCCAGTGAAGAGCACGTTATCCAGAACAAGCATTTCTTCAAGAATGCATTGGTTGATTATGAGTATAGGGGGATCAGATACACAAAATGGATAGATGCGAGGTTTTTCGTATCACCAGGCCGTGCCGACAAAACCCCGCCAAGGATTATTGGAGCAAGCTTCGATAAGCCCTACATGGGCACGCATTGCGTCACGAGTGTTGATCCAGTCCAGTCGGGCGGTATCTCAGGCAATAACTGTAAATACGAGGGAAAAGAGTATGCTGCCGGAGCCGTTATGTGCCAGAGCAAAAAGCAACGCAGGTGTACTGATGGGGCCTGGGTCTCATTAGAGAGTGATTGCTAATACCGAGGGGGCGAAGATGGATATCGATTACTCGGATTTACTCGCAGATGCAGTAAAACTAATTATCTCGAATCAACCAGCGGCTCTTTTAAGTGCCATCGAATACCTTGAATCCACGGGCCCGGACCATGAAGCTTTAAGTACGTTAGATATACTAAGGCCATTAATTTTTCATCAGGCGGCATCTCTTCAGCAGCAAGAATGTCATGACGATGCAGCTCGGTATTACGACATCATCATAAGAAAATATTCAGGGAGTGACGAAGCCGCGGTAAGCAAACATCGCCTGCCAGAGTGCGGGTAGTATCCGCCAGCAGCGAATCAAAGGGGCTCGACATGTTTCTAGCAATCGGATTTAGATCGGCAATTCGCCCTGCTACCCATCTTGCGTTGGTAATCCGTCTCGCTTCTTCCTGGGCCTGCCTTGCGGTTTCGGTTCGCGCCGCTGGCCGATCATAGTTTCTACCTTTGCGTAGAAGCGAGAGTTCCCCAACGGTTGGTTTTGGCACAGAGCCAGCCGGATATCGCTGATGGCCTCGTTCTGGATGAGGGACGATATGCAGGGGTATGCCATCGAGGTGAATACAGGGACGACCGGGCATGATCAGACTAGAGTAGAAATATTCGCGCCTGGCCCGTTGCCGGTCCGTAGGTCTGGCCGACTTGACCCTTGATTGTCCCGGCGAACGGTAATACGCTTGTGCTTGTTTGGTTTTGGGGCTAGCGCCATGACAGACCGGGGGCACACAGGACAGCCGCTCAGTGACTTTTTCGGCGGCGCAGCTTCCCGGTACAGCTAAACTATAAACATTCGACAGCCTGGCTTTCGCGCCTGTCGGAGACTAATTATCGCCTATCGGGCTTTAGCAAATGCCTGACCACCTTGTTTCGGAGGATTGAAGATGGAGACCACTGCGTATACCGGCAGCACCCGGTGGCACGAGCTTGTCGTGAATAAAATCAGCCTTGCCGAGCCTTTCGAATGGCTCTCGAAAGGCTGGAAGGATATGCGCGACGCTGGACGATACAGCCTCACCTATGGTGCCGGTATCGTGCTGATCAGCGGCCTGATGACATTGGGCATAGTTGCAACAGGGAATCTGTTTCTCGTGCCCTTCCTCGCCGCCGGCTTCTTTCTCGTTGCGCCGGCCATAGGCCTCGGCCTGTATCAAATGAGCGCACATCTGGAGCGTGGGGAACCGCTCAAGACCTGTAACGCCCTGGAGGCCTGGAAGCGCAATCAGGCCCAGATCAGCATGGTCACTGGTGGGTTCTTCATCATCATGCAGCTCTGGATAGCCGTGAATTTCGTGCTTTTTGCCCTGCTCTACGCCGGTATTTCACCGCCGCTCGACAACTTCTTCAGCAAGGTGTTCCTGTCCGAAGAGGGCAGGGTGTTCGCGATAGCGAGTGTCGCGGTCGGCTTCGTCTTCGCATGGTGCGCCTACGCGATCAGCGCCGTGACGGTGCCCATGCTGCTCGACCGCAAGGTGGATGGATTCACGGCGATCCGCATCAGCATCAAGGCCGTGCTGCAGAACATGCCCGCCATGATGCTGTGGGCGTTTCTGATCGTGCTGATCGTCGGTCTTGGACTGATCACCTTCTACGTCGGCCTGCTTGTTGCCCTACCC
>JBDLIZ010000357.1:0-5981 GCA_039714615.1 Pseudomonadota bacterium
CCAAACAAATGCAGATAGGAGCCGCTACGCACGGCTTGACGCCAACTCAGCAAGGTGTGCGCGTTGGGCCGACCCTGCAAACGAAGATTGACCTGGCGCGGTGTCGTGGGAAAAGCGGCATTGTAACGCGCGACCACCTGTTTCATTTCTACACGGATGGACTCCAGCTCCAAATCCAATAAACGAGCAGCCTTACGATTCTGCCCCTTACCCTTAAAGGGCCCTTTAAAGGGCATACAATAATCCTGATCATTACCATCCTTGGACATTATCATCATTCCCAAAATAGCGGATTACAAAACATCTAAAAACATTGCGGCAACTCTCAATCGTGGTTCTGGGAGCGACTGATAATCTGCGGTGCATACTTCCCGCGCTTGGCGCCCTCCAGGATGGCCTGCGGCAACTCTCCATATTTGGCGATCGCCTCGCGGGCAACGCCATTATTCGCGGCAATATCATCCCGCTTGACGCCAGTATATCGGTAGCTCGAAGAGATCCAGAAAACATTACGCATCGAACTACCCGATTTACGCACGATCCTGGCCCAGTCCTCTTGAAAAAACAGCCCCACATGCATGGCGGATTGCGCCAGCCTGACCAACTTGTCATATTGGCCCAGCAACCTGGCCGCAATGAATCCATAGGTTGTCTTGAACTCCAGGGGCACGGACACAGGCTCAACCGACTCATGAAAGCTGATCGATATGCCTTCCATGTCCGAGAGCAGTTCTTCGACGGCTGCCACATGCCCCTTGATCAATTTCTCTACTTCAGCCAGTTTCTGCTCCACCTTCAACAACACGGCATCCGCATAGGGATCGTCCTGTGCCGCAAGCTCGGATAGTTGGTTCATATTGAGGGCAAATCGTACCAATCCGGTAATGGGCTTGATCCCCTTCTTTACATCCTTGCGACGCCCATAAAAGAGCCGGTGCGCCGACCGGGTATGGATGATGATCTCGCCACGGGTCCGCAACATACCAGGCCGCTTTGAGACCAGGTTAGGTATCACCAACGGATCGGCGTTATCCTCATGCACAGGACGCTTCGGTTTCTCGTCATCGTCAGCGAAGAAGATTGCATCGAACTCCTCCTCGGACAAATCATGCAAATCACCATTATTCTTGCTCATATCTAACACCCTATTCCCCTCGTTACATTTGCCAGCTTCTCTACTTGTTTTCTGAGCGGTTCCAATTCCACGTAGAACATTACAATCTCCTCATAAAGTGCTAGACCCTCCACCACCCCATCCTTGCCCTCAAAAGTGGTGGACCCTCCACCACCCCAGCCGTGGCTTCAGAAAATGATAGAAGTTCCGGCATTCTACTCACCCCCTAGCCACATCTTGCCGCTTGACCGGCATGCTTGATTCTGGATCGATTTCGTAGCCACGATCGTGCATCGATTGAATCCAGGCTTCATGTTCTTTTTGGCGTTTAGCCTTGTCGTCAACATCGGACATTTGCGTTGTCCTCTTTGGTTCCTCCCTCATGCCGTACGTACTTACGGGCAACGTACCGTCATTGATGTGCCTGACTATCCAGCCGAGAAAGCCGATCGGATTGACAATGGACTTCTCAGTGCCTTTCTCGCCTGCCTGGATACGGTCAGCCAGGTAATCCAAAGCGAATTGCTGCTGACTTTCTTCCAGATCACTCAGCGTCTTGGCGGCATAGAGTCGCAATCGCTCGGTATCGAGCGTTTTTGGAAAATTCAAATGCTGGTGTGTTGTAGTAGTAGTTTTAATATAACTACTACTACTACTACCCTTGTCCATGTAAATGTTTACACGGTCAACCGTGTCAATATTATTTACATGGTCGGATTCTTTGATATTCCCCAGATAAAAATCGGGCTTTTGTTCACTCTGATCGCTATTGCCGTAAAGATTGGCGAGTTGATTTGGTTGTGTGGCCCCTTCTGGGCAGGCCAGAGGCGTATCGAGTGGGTCGGATGAAGATAATCCTTTCATCAGGGCGCTGACGCGCTCCAGTTGTGTTGGCGATCTGTCGAGCTGTACCCCCCGGATGACTTGATAATCCATGTGCTTCAGTACAGCCTCTTTGATCTGCCGCAGCCTTTTGAGGGATGGCCCACTCGAGGGCTGCTCCATGAACTGAATATAACCCTGGTCCAGATACAGGGTGTCCTGCAAGCTCAACGGCGTATCGTGCTGGGCATAGACGTTGCCTCGGAATTGCCCGTCCTTGCCCCTGACCTCGGCACAGAGCGTGATCCAGCGTAGTGCCCTGAGTACCGCCAGATGCCGACTGAGGATCGGTCTTGAGCATTTAAGCGTCTCCATCAGGTCGTTCTGTGAAGGGATGGAGGAGGGCATGGCGGGATTGGCCAAATGAATCTTGAGCAGGGTCCATGTGTGAATCTCTCCCGATTCAAGATGGGGGTCCAGGATCAGGTTGCGGGGAATTGCGTCCTGGTGATTGCCCAGATAGATCAGCGACCCCATACCTTCAGACTGCTGGGTATTTTGTTGCTCCAACTGCATGGACGCATGCTGGATATGCTGTTTTAAGAAGCGGATCTCTGGCGAGGCTTCAATTTCGTCATTCATTATGAAATCTCTAATACGTTGCAGCACATAGTTGTTCCCCTAATTTGGCGTCTGCAGGTAGTTCCAGACACGGGAGAGAGAAATCTCGGTGCACAGGCCAACGTAGTAATAGCGCAGTAGGATGTCCTCCTCATCCGCATAGCGTTGCCACGCGATGTGAAGCGCCGTGGACTCCTCTTCAGTCAGCGCCGAGGGTCTACCAGCCGAGGCCTTGGGTAGCCCCAGGGTTTTACGTCGTTCCCGGTATTCCGCATGGTCGATACCCGATAGCTCCCAGAGCATGACCTGGGACGCACCGAGCTGAATCAACTGATCAACCAGTTCTTCCTTAGCGCCCTCGTGCTGTACGTGCGCGATCATCATTTCCAGATGGCTTTCGGTCACCCTGAGTTCCGCGATCTTTGCACGGAAGCTTTCCAGTCGCGCCACATCTTCGAGAGAGAGGCTGGCCACCCGCTTGGCCGTCTCCTTCGAGAGCCCGATGTCATTAAGTCCCTCAAAATCCCGGCGTTTATACAGACGGTAAATATGCTGGATAATAAATGTGTTCAATGCGTTATTGTGATTATTTTCCATCGGCTTACTCCTTTTCTCCTTTGCCTGTTTATTATTTGCCTGTGGATATCTCCTCGATCATCAGTCCGCACAAGCGTTGGATCTCATTTAATTGACCCCGGATCTCCGGCTGGCAGCTTAGGATCATCTGCTCGAACAGCAGCAGCGTTCCCACCGGCCCTTCGGGCTTCAAATAGTGCTGAAACATTGTCTCGATATTCTGGATGAACCCAACATAGCGTTTCTGCTTGTCGCCTAGAAATGACAATGAGCACTTGGTCAGCGCCCACCAGACGACACCCAATTCCTCGTCCTTACCAGGTACCAGCGCCCGATCAAGAGGCGCAACACCAAAGAGGATGATTGACCCACCACGTTCTTCTGAGGAGAGATAGATGATCTCGATGCCGTATTTTGTCGCCAGAGCATGGACCATTCCAAAGAGCCTCTCTTGCGTATTCACCTCGCCCCCATGGGCTGAGGAATCGGCGACAGTAGCATCGCGCTGCTCTTGATCGGCCCTCGATTGGGTTTTTTTTGCCGATGTTTTTTTCTGTGTATGGGTGCCAGATGTCTGGTTTTCGCTGCCCGTGTGATTGTATGCGGGAGGCGTGTCGGAGTTCCCCCGTACTCCCTGCGGGGCAGTGTCTTTGTATTTCTTCACCAGCTCCTCAGAAGACAGTCCGGGAGACAACGGTGGAGCGGGGGAGGTGACCCTGCCGTGCAGGATGGCCTCGATCTCGACCGTTACGATTGACGCATGGATATCGAGGAGCTTGCCTAACTGGTTATCGAGATCCCGCAGGAATCCCTGTATATCGACATTCTCATCGTCATACAGACGCAAAGTATCGAGAAAGAGGGTCTTGATTCTCTCTGGTTCCGCCTGTCCCGCCTCAGTGCTTCGCCAGTACCTTTCATAGATGGCATCGTATTTCCGAACCTGTCTGACCAGTGAATGCCCGGCACCCGCCCAGAAAGCGTTCGGTATGGCCTTCAATAGCGTGTTGGCAGCGTAGTCGTAACGACTGATATGGCTATGATGGATTGTCCAGCCTTGGGTGGTGATCCGCTCTGCGAGCGAACGGGTGGAGATTGGTTTGTCCTCATACTCACGCCCTTCGACTCGCGCTTTTTCACGATCCTCTGTCTCGTAGAACTGCCGGAGTGTACGCACCGCGAGCGCCTTCTCGATTAAGAGCATGTTGCCCCGGTTTTCGTTCTCGCTCATATGTCCGGTCAGGGCCTTGGATTCACTGACCCAGGGCTTGAAGATACAGTCGATGACGTAAAAGGATTCGGCCTTTTGGCTGTGGTAAAGACGCTCCCCATCGGATTCGGCCAGCTGCGCTAGGTGGGTGTATTTCTCGTAGAGCAGGTTGAGGATCTCCAGGCGGGTATTGCCGCCATCGATGATTATGTAGTGGGGGGCATCTGAACTACGCCGGGAGATGTTGGGTGGCTGATCGAGTCCGGCGTTCTCGATCGATGACAAGATGTCGTCAAACTTAGGGTTTCGTGAGGCGCGCGGGTTGTTATCGTACGGCTTCAGTTGATCCAGTGTCACCCGAATACGGGATTTGACAAGGGGATCGTCAGTATGGACTTCCTTCGACTCCAGGTTGGTTGCGCCGAGGATATCGATGACGTTTTCGTCGGTCAGACGTGTCTTTGCCATGATATTAATCCTCCGTTGTCTCTGCGGGCCGAGCTCATCCGCCCCGTGCCGTTTGGCGCTTCCCACTGGGGCTTGATGTCGGAAAGATGGGGCAGTAGTTCATGGACAAGCGCCAGGAAGGTATCGTGGGCGCTGGGGGTGGGTCCGGAACGCTTCACCTCGACGCGATGGACGGGCAGGGAGACCGCACTGGCCTTTTTGTAGGCCGCCATGAATGGCACGAAGGTGTCCAAGATCGAGATTTTGCCCTTGGACTCCGTGTAGAACTGTTTACGGATTGACGAGGCAATCTTGATCGCGTTGGCGGTGCGGTCCTGGCGGTAGATCAACCCGAGCAGGGGTGGAATATTGGGGATGGGGACCGCAATGCCGGGTGGCGGTTCCAGGCTCTTGAGCAGCTGCACGGTGCCGCGCATGAACTCCCGCGATTCCAATACGTCCGGAATGATGGGGCTGAGCAGTGTGTCGCTGGCGAGGATGATACTTTGTTGCAGGATGCCTCGTGCTCCTTGGGAGTCGATCAAGACATAGTCGTAATGATCGTCAAGTTTCTTGAGGGCGGCGGCCAGGTAATAGACATTGCTGGCGGACTCTCGAAACCAGTCGATCAGTTTGCCACTGGGATCGTCCGAAAGGACGATATCAAGGTGATCGATAGCGGTCCTGGAGATGCAGTCCGTCGGGTCCGCGCGAGTGACGAGCGCCTTTAGCCCGAAGGGTGCCTGCGAGCGGATCTTGAAATAGACCGACAGGGTTTGTTGGAAATCCCCGTCGACCAGCAGGACCCGTTGCCCCATGTCGGCAAGGATGCCGCCCAGATTTGCGGCTAGGGAAGTTTTTCCCACACCGCCCTTGGTGCTGACGATGCCATAGATCTTGGCCATGATGTATCCTCTGCAAAGTTATGTCCAATCAAACGATGCAGATCTGGTGTCACACTCAGGCCTAAATGCTTCTTCCTCACCACACTTAAGATAACCAAGGGGCTATCTTAACGACAACAGGTATAGTGTGACTCCGATCCGTCTTACCATCGATTATCGACACAAATTAAATGCGATTGCAAGAAATAAATTCCCCTCAATATGCTGAATATCCTCATCCATTCTGTTTCATACTTAAGAAGGCAGCGTTATCCAATTTTTTTTCTTCTTTAAATCCACTGATATT
>JBDLIZ010000358.1:0-5971 GCA_039714615.1 Pseudomonadota bacterium
TTGATAACTCAACTGCGGTATTGGATGGGCAAGCACCACAAGTGACTGATTTATAAAGTAAGTAAAATGCTCTAAACTGGCTACGAACCAGGCGGTCGGCGGTTCGACTCCGTCCGGGCGCGCCAATAATAACAAGGGGTTACCGTTATCCGGTACCCCTTTTTTAGTTTCTGGCTAGCAGTATGGCTAGCGTTTTCGGAATGAAGCAGTATGGATGATAATTATTTCGAAAAGCTAGCGAGTACGCATGCAGACTTGATTGGGTCTGCAGGGGCGCTTAGTAGTATCCAGGAACTAACTGATTTAGGGGCTCTAAGTAGTATCCGGGAGTTGGCTGAGTCATTTCAGAATAGTAGATATAAGACTCTTTGTGAGCTAGATCAGGATAGATTTGCTCAGGCGGCTCAAAGGGCATTTGATAATTCTAAAGCGTCAAGAGATTTACTTGATAGCCTGTTAAAGCAGAGCGAAGTCGAGCGTCTTTTCAATATGGCATCGGATTATGAAGACCGATTCCGATTGCCAGATATTAGTGAGTTCTCAACGCTTTCAGAGAAGCTTATTGATACACGTATTGCTTCTGAATTATTTAGCACACAAATACATATGTCAGAAGTAGAAAAAGCATTTGAGGCAATGAGTACGCCTTGGTTAGATACGAAAAACACTGCACTCTCTCTGAACGGATTTTCCGAGCTCCAGGCTATAGGTCGTATTCTCAATACTGAATCACCATTTGACGAAATGGTGGCAGCGACGCTCCGTGATGAGCTTGGGGACTGGCGCAATATAAGCACAATATCCGAGGCGATCATTAACGATCCGCTGGCGCGCACTGATTTCTACTGTGATCTTGGGTTCAATAATGCTCTGACAGATTTCCCTGCAAAAGCCTTCGATCAATGCTTGGATGTCGCAAGGCTTCGTGCACCAATCTTGCCGCTGGTGGTCCCCGCCAATGATAGAGGGGGGCATGATAATCAAGATGAGGAAGTTAGCTCGGGATGTAACCGCACCGCGTATGACCTGCTGTTTGGCTTTGAGACGGAGTTACGAAACTTTATTGATAAGGTTATGACTCAAGCCTTCGGGGAAAGGTGGGTAAAAACGCGAGTGCCCGGTAAGGTTCATCAAGAGTGGAGGAAGAAGTGGCAGCGTGCCAAGGAAAAAGGGGAGCCAGTACGACCCATAATCGCTTATGCAGATTTTTCCGATTATATTCAAATTATTGTTAGAAAAGATAATTGGGATGAAGTATTCAATCAGTTTTTTAATCGGAAAGAAGACATACAAGAGTCATTTATACGTCTCTATCCAATCCGGATTTGTACAATGCATGCGCGAATAATCACCATTGATGATGAATTACTACTTAATGTGGAAACTAAACGCATATTGAAAGCAATTGGTGTAGTTAAATAGAAAATAAAAGATGATGTAAAGCGTGAATTTTCAATAATAGCTGACAAATTTACACCCTTATAAATTGCTTGCACCCTCTCCCGGCATGACCAGATCGCTGACAGTTACCGGCTTGGTGGCCTTGGGTGCAGAAAAAGTATCACCAGCCTAGCACCTTTTGTCTGTAGAAATATTCTGATCCTCTGTCAGTTTTGCTACCATCCTCTCAAGCAAAGTAGCAGGGCTATCTTAGAGAATGGCGAATCTACGACAACTCATACCCGATCCTGGGACAGTTACGACCATGCATCCAGCTGACTTGGCTGGGTATATTCTTGAGGTTCTAATGGCATTGGATCAGATGAATCGGGGGCAATGGAACCGCAGAAATTTTTGTATGCAGGCCGGCCGGGAGTACAGTGACGGGGAGGGCCAAGGTCCAAATAATGCCGTGTCAGAGGCATGTGCGGTTGCCTGGTCTTGGTTAGAGGCCAACTGGCTGATATGTAGGCACCCAGAGCAAGACAATGACTGGTATATTCCAACAAATAGGGGTAGGGAACTGAATGATCGGGCTGGTGTGCGCAGTCTTGTAGAAGGCGAGCAGTTGCCAGACCATTTTCTGCATGACTCGTTTATCAATGATGTTCGACCTCTGTTTCTTCAGGGAAGATATGACTTGGCAGTATTTGAAGCATTCCATCGTTTGGAGGTTTGTACCCGCGAAGCTGCAGAATTGGGAGATGAGCTGATTGGTACAAGGCTAGCATCTCGCGCATTTCATCCAGATGATGGCCCACTAACAGATGGAGAAGCAGAGCCTGGAGAAAGACAGGCGTTGATGAACCTCATGTGTGGTGCGCTGGGAAGCTACAAGAATCCTCAGAGCCATCGCCATGTTGGACTAGATGCACCTGAGGCACGAGAGATGATCCTTATGGCTTCGCATTTATTAAAAATCGTGGATTCCAGACGTTAACTGCAGATGTTAGTCAATTAGAAATATGAGTATAAGTATTGAAGATCCGGATGGTCTACGCTTAGCGGAATGTAATCGTATAGAGATTCACGGGTTACCTGGTGTCGGTAGTTATACCCTTGTCATATACATGCCTCTTATTGTCCGGGCACCCAAGGAAGATACATATCGCTGGTATACGCATTCCATTCGGCAGCGGAACACCTCGATCTGAGGTTTTTATACAATACTTCTGGTTGACTAATATCTGTGATGGCCTGCGATTCCATGGGATCTCTGGCCTGTCCAGGTAATACTGAATTAGGTGCTTATACAGTGTTTCTAATGACACCGAGTCATACGAGAAAATAATGAGTAAGCGCAATATAAACCCCACCCTGTCCATCTGACAATATTCAGTACACGCTATATATTCACAGATAGCGGAGTACGCCAATGGATGCAGCACAAGAAACCTTACTGACAGATCGTCAGCGTTACTGGCTTGAGCATATCCAGGCCTGCGAGGCTTTGGGAAAGACAGTGGCTGAGTATGCAATGGCCCAGGGGCTTGAAGCAAAGGCGATGTATGCGGGGAAAAAGATACTGGTCAAGAAAGGTATCCTCCCGCGCACCCATCGGAGCCGCTTCCAGCGCGCTCAGGTAACGACTCCGGTGTCAGGCTGCACATGGCGTGTCCAGTTGCCTAATGGATTATTGGTCACATTTTCCGCTGCTGTGGACGCCAGGACATTAAGCACCGTACTGACAACGGCGGCAGCCGTTGAGTGATGCGACCATCAAATGAGTTGCCGGCCGTCTATCTGTGTCGGGATATTGTCGACTTTCGCAAGGGCATCAACGGATTGGCGGTGCTGGTTGAAGATGTACTGCAGCACGACCCGTTCTCCGAACAGCTGTTCGTGTTCTGCAATCGC
Source organism: Pseudomonadota bacterium (assembly GCA_039714615.1). GTDB lineage: Bacteria > Pseudomonadota > Gammaproteobacteria > JAAEPA01 > JAAEPA01 > JAAEPA01. The sequence goes on from JBDLIZ010000358.1 coordinate 3,298, forward strand.
AAACGTGACAAGGTCAAGATATTGTATTGGGAGCGCAATGGTTTTTGCTTGTGGCAGAAACGTCTGGAGCGAGCCCGCTTCAAATGGCCTCGCAAGGTTGATGATGAGGTGATCACCCTGACCGGGCAGCAGCTAAACTGGTTGCTGGATGGCTACGACGTGATGCGTATGCAGCCGCATGAACGGTTGCATTATTCCAGTGTTTTATAGGGTCTTATGTCTGTGCATTTGGTACAATCCCATGCATGCCAACTGCACTGGATCAGCTTCCCGATGACATTGATGCCTTAAAGTCACTGGTCGCTGATCAGGCTGCTCGCAACGAGCAACTCACCACCGAGAACCAACGTTACAAGACGCAGGTTCTCACCCTCACCGAACAACTGAACCTTGCGCTGGCGAGGCGTTATGCAGCCAGCAGCGAGAAGATCTCGCCGGACCAAGTCCTGATGTTTGACGAGGCCGAGATCGATGTTGAGGCGGTTCCTGATACGGGCGATGAGATCCTTGTTCCCGCACACAAGCGCAAGAAGCGTGGCCGCAAGCCGCTGCCGGATAATCTGCCGCGGGTCGATGTGGTCCACGAGATCCCGGAGTCTGCGCGACACTGTGATCACGACGGTCAGTTACTGGTCGAGATTGGCGAAGTCATCTCCGAGCAACTGGACATTATCCCGGCGAAGATCCAGGTGATCCGGCACATTCGCAAGAAATACGCCTGCAACTGCGGTCAGTGCATCAAGACAGCACCATTACCGGCGCAGCCGATCCCCAGGAGTATGGCGTCCCCTGGGTTGCTGGCACACATTACGGTCTCGAAGTATCAGGATGCCTTGCAGCTGTACCGGCAGGAAACGATCCTGCAACGCATTGGTGTGAATATCCCCCGTGCAACCCTGGCGAACTGGATGATCCGGGCAGGGATGTTGATTCAGCCCTTAATCAATCTGCTGCGGGATCGATTACTGGCTTATGACATCATCCAGATGGATGAGACCACCGTGCAGGTCCTCAAGGAGGACGGCAAGGTGGCCCAATCAAAATCTTATCTGTGGTTGCAACGTGGCGGGCCACCGGATCAATCGGTTGTTCTCTATGACTACGATCCGGGGCGTGGTGCCTCTGTACCCACGCGCTTGCTGGCAGGCTTTACGGGGTATCTGCAAACGGATGGTTATGATGGCTACAACGCGGTCGTTGCGAAGAATGAGCTGACGCATGTGGGTTGTATGGCGCACGCGCGGCGCAAGTTCAGCGAAGCAGTAAAAGCGCAGGGCAAGAAAAAGAAGAGGGGTAAAGCCCATCGGGGGATGGCGCTGATCCAGAAGCTGTATCGGGTTGAGAAGCAGACCCGGAAACTGGACCCGGAGGACCGTCACGCCTGTCGCGAGCAAGATGCGCGCCCTGTCTTTGATGAGCTGCGCACCTGGCTTGATGAGTCGCTGCTGCAGGTGCCGCCAACAAGTGCGACGGGAAAGGCGCTGAATTACCTGAACCGCGAATGGTGCAAACTGATCTGCTACCTTGACGATGGCCGCCTGGAGATTGATAACAACGGCGCAGAGAATGCCATCCGGCCGTTCGTGGTTGGGCGCAAGAACTGGCTGTTCAGCGACTCGGTCAAGGGCGTGAAGGCCAGCGCCAATTTGTACTCACTGATCGAGACTGCCAAGGCCAACGGCCTGGAGCCCTACGCTTATCTTCGTTATCTGTTCACGGAGCTGCCGAAGGCGGAAACGGTTGAGGCAATCGAGGCGCTGTTGCCGGGTAATCTCAACAAGGGTCAGATCTGAATCGGATGAGCAAGCCTGTCGTTCGCTAACCGCTTACAATAATGAGCGAAGGAACTCTGGAGTTATAATCTTCTTCCCAGGTGTCGGGTGCTCCTGTGATTGCACATTCAAAAATATTTTCCGATGCCTGTGGAATAGAGGAAAAATTATCCAGCGATTCGTATAAACGATTCCCGTCAAGGTTTGACTTAACCTCAATTGCTAACATCGTCCCTTCCACGAAGGTGAACTCTGTTTCATTGAGCGCGAACTTTGGAGAAATATCACTTCTTACTATAATATCCACCTGGGACGATGGAGCTTGTTTAAAACCCAGTATCTTTCCCCCTCGAAATGCACTTGAGGCCACCGGCTGACTGTAACAGACGGGTCACCTCTTCGAGACTCAGGATGACGGGTATCTTGCGCGGCTCGTAGACGTGGCGCATCCGCTTCATTAGCTCGGGACGTTCGAGCGTGGTCTCGAAGAAAAACCTCAGGCCGGTGATGGTGGCGTTCAGATTACCACTCGAGACCCCCTGTTCGACCAGGTGCAACTGATAGCGTCTCAGGTCTTCGGTGCTTGCCGCATCCGGGGACTGGCCGAGGAAGCCTGCAAGGTTTTTGACTGCCCGGAGGTAGGCGGTCTGGGTCTGGGGTGAGAGTTTGTGCAACGTCATGTCGTCGATCATGCGTTGGCGTAACGGGCTGATGGGCTTGGTATTGTGTGTCATGGCTCTGCTCCTGTGGTGAGATGAGGCAAATGCCCCAGTACTCAGCATAGGAAGCAGGCGTTATTCCTTTGATATATCAAGACACTTAAAGTGGCGCACCCTTTCCGCGCAAGCGGTTTAGTCCCGACGACCCACAACGGAAGTACAGGTTTTCTGCTTAAAGGGCAG